>JAFVUT010000131.1 GCA_017502545.1 Ruminiclostridium sp. | reverse complement strand
CATCATGCCCTGGTCGCCGGCGCCGTTGTCCAGCTCGGCATCGGCGTCGTCCCGGGTCTCCAGGGACTTGTCCACGCCCATGGCGATGTCGGCAGACTGCTCGTCGATGTTGGTGATGATGCCGCAGGTGTCGCAGTCGAAGCCGTACTTGGCGCGGTCGTAGCCGATCTCACGGACCACCTCTCGGGCGATCTTGGGGATGTCCACGTAGCAGCTGGTGCTGATCTCGCCCATGATGTGCAGCAGACCGGTGGAAGCGGTGGTCTCACAGGCCACGCGGCCGGTGGGGTCCTGCTCCAGGATGGCATCCAGAACGGCGTCGGAGACCTGGTCGCAGATCTTATCGGGATGTCCTTCGGTGACGGACTCAGAAGTAAAGAAACGATGGCTCATGTATATTCTCCTTTTTCAGTCATTCGCATTACCCCCTTGCCTCTCCCTCTGGGAGAGGTGGATTCGCCCCCAGGGCGAAGACGGAGAGGGCTGATTGTTGGGTGTATGGTTATCGGCAGGGATTCGCCCTCTCAGTCACGGCTGCGCCGTGCCAGCTCTCCCAGAGGGAGAGCCAGTGGGCTTTTCTTACACAGACCAGCTGTTTAAGTATGCTTCCTGTTCGGGGGTCAGAACATCAATGGACAGACCCAGGGCGGCCAGCTTTGCCTTGCCGATCTCATCGTCGATGGATTCGGGGATGGCGTAGACCTTCTTCTTCAGGCCGGTCTGCTTGGTCAGCCACTCGGCAGCCAGGGCCTGGACGGCAAAGGACATGTCCATGATCTCGGCGGGGTGTCCGTTGCCGGCGGCCAGGTTCACCAGACGGCCCTCAGCCAGGACGTTCAGGGTGTTGCCGTTTTCCAGGGTGTAGCCGATGATGTTCTCCCGGCGGAGCTCCTGCTTCACGGACATCTCCCGCAGCTCTGCCACGGCGATCTCGCAGTCGAAGTGACCGGCGTTGGCCAGCAGGACGTTGTTCTTCATGGTCTCGAAGTGGCGGGGGACGATGACATCCTTACAGCCGGTGACGGTGACGAAGATGTCACCCAGGGGGGCGGCCTGGTCCATGGTCATCACCCGGAAGCCGTTCATGGTGGCGTCCAGAGCCTTGAAGGGGTCGATCTCGGTGACGATCACGTTGGCGCCCATACCGGCGGCACGCATGGCAACGCCCTTGCCGCACCAGCCGTAGCCGGCCACCACCACGGTCTTGCCGGCCACCACCAGGTTGGTGGTGTGCATGATACCGTCCCAGGAGGACTGGCCGGTGCCGTACTTGTTGTCATAGTAGTGCTTGGCCTTGGCGTCGTTGACCGCCATCATGGGGCAGGGCAGGATGCCCTCCTTTTCCCGGGCCTTCAGGCGGAGGATGCCGGTGGTGGTCTCCTCACAGCCGCCGATGAGGCAGTCGGCATACTCCCTGCACTTGCCCCCCAGCAGGTCGATCAGGTCGCCGCCGTCGTCGATGACGATGTGGGGGTGGCACTTGAGGGTCTCGGTCAGGTGCTGCTCATACTCCTCGGCGGAAGCGCCGTAGATGCCAAAGGTCTCCACGCCCATGGAGGCCAGGCCGGCGGCCACGTCGTCCTGGGTGGACAGGGGGTTGGAGCCGGTCAGGTAGACCTGGGCACCGCCCTGGGACAGGACATAGCCCAGGTTGGCGGTCTTGGCCTCCAGGTGGACGGAGACCGCCACACGCAGGCCCTTGAAGGGCTGCTCCTCAATGAAGCGGGCCTCGATCTGGGACAGGGCGGGCATGTGATCCCGGACCCAGTGGATCTTTCTGCGGCCGGACTCGGCCAGGGACATATCTTTGACAATGCTCATAGTTCGTTTTCCTCTTTTTTGATTGATAGGCATAAAAAAAGGCTCCCCAAGGGAACCGTGCTCGCAAACAGCGGCGCTCCCTTATCGGTGTTAGCGGAACCACCTTGCCCGGACGGGCAGGTTGGTGTGGGGTCATGGAGCTAACTCTCTCGCCCACTCTTGATAATGCGCTCTTATTTATAAATGACAGCTTATTCAGCCAGCGTTATTATACGGCCAAACCCCTCAAAAATCAAGAAAAATCTCACGATTTGTGGCTCTGGGGCAAAGAATTGGAAATGTTCACAGATTCTTCTAGACTTCCCGCCGGAAAGCGGGTAAAATGATACTTGTATTTTTATCCCTTTGAAGGAGGTCTTCTCTTTGCGTGCCATCCAACAGTGGCTGGATCGTTTCTGCTATAAGCACCCCAAGCTCAGCATCCCCGGGCTCATGCGGTACATCGTCATCGGCAATGTGCTCATCTACCTGCTGGATATGTTCAGCATGGGAGGCGGCGCCATGGGCTCCAGCCTGTTCAGCTTCAACACATCCGCCATTCTCTCCGGCCAGATCTGGCGACTGGTCACCTTCATCTTCGTCCCCATGGGCAGCTCCAACCTGCTCTTCTTCGCCATCACCCTCTACTTCTACTACTTCATCGGCACCGCCCTGGAGCGGGAGTGGGGGAGCAACAAGTTCACCGTCTT
>JAFVUT010000130.1 GCA_017502545.1 Ruminiclostridium sp. | reverse complement strand
TGATGGTTTTTCTGGTGGCCTGGACTTTGGGCAGTCCTTTCCTGCCCTTCCTGCAGGGGAAGGACTATGAACTCCTGGAGGACTACCCCGGCGACCCGCCCTTCCCGGTGCTGGCAGAGATGGCCCAGGGATGGGAACTGGAGAGCCTGGACGGCATGTATTGTGAGGTCAACAGTCTTCTTATCCCGATCCACGTGGAGGGGTGGGAGAACTGTGAGGTGGAACATATCCGGGGGATCTACTACTGGGTGGACTACTACGAGACCCTGAACCCGGCCATGGCCAGAGAACTGGCGGAAGAGCTGTGGTATGAGCAGGAAAAGGAGTTCCTCTATCAGGCGGAACCCCTGCCCGAACTGGGCCTGGACTATGCCGTGATCTACGACCAGGAGGAGAAGGTCATCCTTCAGGAGGGGAACAAGGTCCTGCGGGTCACCTTTGCCCAGGACGGGGATTTTATCCCTCTGGAGACCTGGACCTCCCAGCTGGCGGAAAGCCTGAAAACTGACTTGTCTTGACAGACGGAATATGATATCATGGAATTAACCAGTTAAAAACTGGACAAATGAATCACAACAACGAACAGGAGGTAACACTTATGGGATACGATTATCACGGTAAAGTTGTCATCATCACCGGCGGCGGCCGGGGCATGGGCGTGGGCATCACCAATGCCTTTGCCAAGAGCGGCGCCAGCGTGATCATCACCGGCCGTACCGAGGCTCCCCTGAAGGAGACCTGCGAGCGGCTCCGGGCAGAGGTTCAGGCAGATATCCACTATCTGGTGGCCGACGGCGCCAACGAGGAGCGGGTCAAGGAAGTGGTGGCTTGGGTGGTAGAGAAGTATGGCAAAGTGGACTTCCTCATCAATAATGCCCAGGCAGAGGTCCACGGCACCGCTCTGGAGGACCAGACCAAGGAGACCTTCGACCTGGCTCTGAGCACCGGCCTGTACGCCACCTTCTACTACATGAAGGCCTGCTTCCCCTACCTGAAGGAGACCAAGGGCTCCATCGTCAACATGGGCTCCGCCGCCGGTGTGGCCGGCCTCCAGGGCTTCGCTTCCTATGCCGCCGGTAAGGAGGCCATCCGCGGCCTGACCCGTGTGGCCGCCACCGAGTGGAGCATCCACGGCATCAACACCAACACCATCTGCCCCTCTGTGGCATCCGATGCCCTGAAGGAGTGGGCAGCCATCCACCCCGAGGAGGCGGCAGCCGTCATGGCCGGCACCCCCATGCGGGCCTTTGCCGACGCAGAGGAGCACGTGGGCGGCACTTGCCTCTTCCTGTGCAGCCCCCAGGCCAAGTTCATCACCGGCCGCAACATCGACGTGGACGGCGGCCAGTATTTACGCCCCTAACCTTTGATCAAAAAGAGCTGTCGCTTCTGCGGCAGCTCTTTTTTCTTGACAGAATGGGAACTTCGGTTTATAATATCGTTAGATGATATCGTAAAACGATATGGGGGTGAGCAAAATGCCAAAGAAAGCAATGGAGAGCCTGACCGAGTCCATGTACTACACCCTCATGGCCTTTCGCCTGGGGCCCATGTGCGGCATGGACGTGATGGAATTCGCCCACAAGTGGACCGACGGCCGGGTCCAGATGGGCCCTGCCACCCTGTATACCATCCTGGGCAAGTTCGAGAAGGAGGGGTACATCCAGGAGGTCAGCGTAGAGGGCCGCAAGCGGACCTACGCCATCACCGACAAGGGCCGGGAGGCCTACCAGACCGAGCAGGCCCGCCTGTGGCACTGCATCCACGACGCCAAACGACTGGAAACCGAGGAGGGACGAGCATGGCTGAGAGAAAACGAACCCGAACCGTCTATCGACTTGCGCCCTGCCCTCTCTACGACGTAGAGCGGATGGAGAGCTGGCTGGGGGACATGGCCCGTCAGGGGCTGTTCCTGCAGGAGGAGGGGATCGCCTGGGGAACCGTCCGCTTTCAGCGGGGAGAACCCCGGGAGATCGAATACCGCCTGGTTTCCCGGCGGAAACCCCAGGCCTTCTGGAAACGTATGGTCTTTGGGGACCCTGACCACCTTCTGGGGCCCCAGGAGGACGAGCTGGACCTCTTTGCCCAGTTTGGCTGGAAGTATGTGAGCAAGTGCGGACATTTTTCTGTCTATCAGGCTGTGGGAGACCAGTTCATAGAGGTGGACAGCGAGCCGGAGATCCAGCCCATCAGCATCCAGGCCGTGCGGGACGTGGAAGCCAATTCGGTTCTCTTCCTGGTGTTTTCCCTGGTTCTGAATTACCAGCTCTACCTGCGGGGGGAGATGTTTTACATGATGTCCCAGGGGTTCCTGCGGTATGTGTTGGGCCTCTACCTTCTGCCGCTGTGGGCAGCCCTGCTGTTTTTCATCCGGGTCCTTTTCCTGGAAAGGCTCCGGCGAAAGCTGAAACGGGGAGAACCTTTGGATCATCACAAGTCCTGGCGGAAG
>JAFVUT010000129.1 GCA_017502545.1 Ruminiclostridium sp. | reverse complement strand
GGCCTCTGCCCCTTCACCGGCAGCCACCATGGTAGCTGCCCCCGCCTGGGTCCCCTTCTCGTCCACGCTGATGAAGGTTTTATGGAGGACCTGGTTGAGGTAGAGCATCCTAGTGGAGGTACTTCCCATGCCGGAAAGGTCAGCCAGGGCCGGGTCAAAGATGTCGTTCATCCCCATGCTTTGAAGGACAGGGATCAGATCGGCGGTGGTCTCCGTACGAAATTTGGGGAGCTTGGTGCTGACCACGGCACTCCGGAAACCGGTCAGCATCCCGTGAACAGATTCCCCGGTGAGGGAGTCCACATACTCTGCCAGGGAGACCCCTTCCTTGGGCAGCAGGCCCACAAAGGCGTAGACATCCCCTTCGTAGTACTTCATGACACCGGTGGACAGGTCGTCCTCCCAGTAGTAATCCTCGTCAGAGTACATAAATGTACCCTCCTGCCGGGTGCCGTCCTCTCTGGTGAAAAAGTCCTCCTCCACCTGAAAGTCATAATAAATCCGTTCCCATTCCGCATCAAAGGCCAGAGCATTCACCAGGCAGAGCACGGTATCAGAGGAGAGCTCGCTGACCATGTCTTTGATCATGCCGTCGGTGTTCTCCTCCACCCACAGGTTCATGTCCTCCACGGTGGTCTGGTCGAAGGGGGCCTCGTAGACCTGGGCCTCGTACCAGTTGATACAGCTCCGGAGGAAGTCCTCCTCCACCCGGAGGGCCTCTGTTTTAAGCCAGAGAGAGTTGGCCGCCTTCACGGTGGCCTCGTAGTTTTCCAGACAAACCATCCACTCATGGAGCCAGCTGTTCAACTCCGGGACGGAGAGACCAAACGCCTCCTCCATCTGGGCCAGGGTCTCCCCCCGGGCACCGTTGGCCGCCATGGCCAGGGCGGAGAGGACGGAGATGGGTGAAAGCAGGGTGTTCTTCCCCTCTTCCATCGTTTGCAGGAAGATGCGCACAGCAAAATCGTTCACCAGCTGGGTCTCCGGCCCGTCAAAATCCATGGCACCGGAATGACTCCCTGTATGCACACCGGCGGTCAGTTCCTCCGCCTGGATCTCCTGAGAGGCGCAGGCTGTCAGACTGAAAAGCAGCAGCAGGGCAAGACCAAAGGCCAGCAATCTTCGTTTCATGGAAATCGCTCCTTTCCTATTGTTCTGTCTATATAGACGGAGAAAAATAAAAAAGGTTCCCTTTTATTACATTTCCAGACGAATCACACTGTCCAGGTCCTTCATCAGGCGCATGGCCTGCACGTCCTCCCGGAGGGCCTGATCGGTTTCCAGGTCCATGCGGACAGCCATCACATCGGGGCGCCCCGAGGGAAACTCCTTGATCTCCCGGACCGTCCAGCCCAGCTCATGGATAAAGTGAATGGCATCCCCCAGACCACACTCCCGCTTGACCTCCAGGTACATGGAGGCACTGGTGTCCACCTTCAAATACTTGTTGTCCAGAATGTTCACCACCAGCAGAATGATGATGATGGCCAGGTACATGACCACAGCGCACTCCAGGAAGCCGGAACCCACAGCCAGACCCATACAGGCAGTGGCCCAAAGGGTGGCCGCCGTGGTAAGGCCCTTGATCTGGTTCCGACGGGTAATGATGATGGTACCGGCACCCAGGAAACCGATGCCGCTGAGGACCTGGGCACTCAGACGGGAGGGGTCGCCCACCCCGTAGCTGGCATAGATATACTGGCTGACCAGCATGGTGGATGCCGCACCCACGCACAGCAGCATATGGGTACGCAGACCGGCCGCCCGCTGACGCAGACCTCGCTCAAAGCCGATGGTTCCGCCAAAGAGCATGGCCAGAGCGATCCGCACACAGACCGACAACAGATTCAGATCTCGCAGATCACCGATGACATCTAACTGGATCACAGATGACTGCCTCCTCTCATTGACACATTCTTATGATCGTTTGTATTTTTGTAATTTTGCCATGTTTTTGAAGGTTTGTCAAATGATAATGATTGCATTTTTGCCAATTATAGGATATACTAATTAAAATACTCAGTAACCCTCTTATTTTGCCCCAACGAAAGGAGTTTCCTATGTCCGACACTCAGGCTAAACGCACCATGCCGCGCGTTCTGACCAGCCTGCTGATCACTCTTGTCATCGGCGCAGTCTGGTTCTATGTATCCCTTCCCGCCATCAACCTGCAGAACACCGGCTTCTACAGCTTCCTCTTTGTTCTCCTGCTGGTCTATATCCTGGTCTTCATGATCGCCCTGGGTGTGGACACCGGCAGTCGTCAGGGCATTGGCCTGAAGGATTACCTCTCCTTCGCCAAAAACCAGTGCAAGGCTGTGGTGGTCATCGTGATCGCTCTGGC
>JAFVUT010000128.1 GCA_017502545.1 Ruminiclostridium sp. | reverse complement strand
TGATGCTGGAAGCCGAAGGAGAGATCCTGACCCAGGCTGAGACCGAGTGCATTTACGAAAAAGCCGAAGACAGCATCCGGTCTATCATCCGGAACTATCTGGCTGGATTTGACGGTTACCAGGTTGTCTTCCTGTGACAAAAGAAAGGAGAGCTGCTATGCATCTTCTGAAACGAAACACCCCTGTTTCCGCTGCGAGAAACGATACAACAGAGAAAATGGGCAACGTCCTGGTGATCGGCAACTCCGGCGTTGGTAAGTCCACCCTCATCAATGCAGTGCTGGGTGAGGAAAAAGCCAGGACCGGCTGGGGCATCCAGGGCACTACTGACCGCCTGGAGATCTACACCAGCAATGAGATTCCCTTCCGCATCATTGACACCATCGGCTTTGAGCCCTCCCTGACCAAAGAGCGGCAGGCCATCGGTGCAGTCAGGAAGTGGTCAAAGGCCTGCGCCAAGGGAGGTCGGGAGGACAACCAGATCAATGTCATCTGGTTCTGCGTGGACGGCACCTCCAGCAAGCTATTCCCCAAGGCCATCAAGGCCCTGTCCCGGGCCACTTCCATGTGGAAGTCGGTGCCGGTGGTGGTGGTCATCACCAAGTCCTATTCGGTCCCCGAGCGGGCCAGAAACGTGGAGATGGTGTACCGTGCCTTTTCCGCCCAGAAAAAGCACCCCATCAACCTGAAAGCAGTCCTGCCCGTGGTGGCCTCTACCTACACCATCAACGACAACGCCTATGCGCCGCCGGAAGGGATCAGTGAGCTCATCGAAGTGACCAATGAGCTGCTGCCGGAAGGCATCCGGGCCGGAGCCCACGACCTGGCGGCCTTCCAGCTCTCCCGGAAACGCACCTTGGCCCACGGCATCGTGGCGGCCTCCACCACGGCAGGCACAGTCGTCGGTGCCGTCCCCGTCCCGGTGGCGGATGCCCTCATCCTCTCCCCTCTTGAGATGGCAGAGATCACCGCCATCGCCCAGGTGTATGGCATCAACAAGAATGAAAAGGCCACCGTGCTTTTCACTTCCATCGTAGAGATGGGTACCGTGAGTGCGGCGGCCAGGGCTTCCATCAGTGCATTGAAAGCCATCCCGGGCATCAACCTGGCCACCAGCGTCATGAATGCCGTCATCGCCGGCAGCATCGTGGCCGCCCTGGGGGAAGGGTCCATCTACATCTTTGAGCAGATCTATCTGGGCAACAAAACCATGGATGATCTGGACTGGGTGGGAAAGATCATGGAGTCCAAGTTCTCGGCAAAATTCGTGGAAAAGGCCACAGAAGCTGCCTCCCTGGTAGCCGCAGGAAAAGGAAAAGTTGAGATCGCCAAGGTGATCGCTTCCGTATTTAAGCAGAAATGAGAAGACCGCCTCTCAATCAGAGAGGCGGTCATACTTTTATCTTTCCTTATCAATTAACATCCCGGTGAAGATCATCTTGGCACAAATCTTATCGCTGCCTTTATTGTAGGCCTCCACGTCGGCCACCACCAACTGCTTGCCCATCTTGATGACCTTGCCCGCTGCCAGGACGGTATCGGCAGCGAGAGCACGCATCAGACTGATCTTATACTCCACACCAACCAAGTCTTTCCCGTCGGGCATCATGGTCTGGATGGCGTAACCTGCAGTGGCCTCGCACAGGCCGCCAATGACACCCCCGTGGAGGATGCCGGTCTGCTGGAGAAGGTCCCGCCGTTTCTCACAGGAAATAACCACCCTCCCCTCTTCAGCTTCCTCTACCTTCAAACCCAACAGACAGGCGTAGCTCTGTCGCTGGATCTCATGTTCAATTCTGGTTTTCAACTCATTCATAGGGCATATCCTCCTCAAAAACTGGTGCGGTACAGGGGGATCACATTGATGACCGGTTCCTCATAGGGGTGGACAGCCTTGACGGCCTCCACGGTGCGGTCTACGTTCTCTGTTTTGCAGGTGACCTCTACCTTCAGCTCCGGCTCCGAACTGATCACCCCCTGGGTGCCCAGATAAGGTGTGGTCCCGGTCAGAGGCCGCCAACAGCCGGTCACAGGGCTGTAGGACAGGCAGCAGTCGTAGTTTCCGATGTGACCGGCATCCACCTCCCACAGGGCTTTCTGCAGGACAGACAGATGGGACTCCGGGATAAAGATCTCCAGTTTACAGTAGGCAAAGTTCATGCCTTTTCTCCACTGTCCAGATTCATCTCCACGTGGAGCATACCCAGACCCACAGCGGTGAGGGCGGCAGTCTCTGCCCGGAGGATACGCTTGCCCAGAGAGATAATGGCGGCTCCCGTCTCCCGGGCCAGGTCGATCTCCTTGGGATCAAAGCCACCCTCGGGACCGATCAGGATGCCCACGGACATACCGGGTTTGATCCGGGCCAGGGCTTCCTTGGTTTCAGCCATCCCCCGCTCATTTTCGTAGGGCACCAGGAAAAGGTCCATTTCGGCGGCCTTGGCCATGGCCTGCTTATAGGTCATCACATCAAAGACCTGAGGGATCAGGTTTCGCTTGCTCTGCTTGGCGGCGCTTTCCGCAATGGCCTGCCAGCGCTCGATGCGAGCCTTTCGCTTCTTCTCTTCCAGCTTCATAACGCAGCGGCTCATCTCCACCGGGATGATGCCGGCCACGCCCAGCTCTACAGTCTTCTCGATGATAAGTTCCAGCTTGTCCTTCTTGGGCAGACCCTGGAAGAGGTAGAAGCTGACAGGAAGCTCCGTGCTCTGGTAATCTTCCTCCAGGATCTCCGCCACCACGGCCTCGTCCTCCACCCGCTCCAGTCGGCACAGGCTGCTGGTTCCATCGCAGCTCACCAGGAAGGTGGCACCGATCTGCATCCGCAGAACATTGCAGATGTGGTTGTAATCCTTACCGTCAATGCGAAAGCTGTTCCCCATGCGGGCGCTCTCATCCACAAAAAAATTATACATACCGAACAACCTCCGTCGTTTCGTCCAATATTTCCTGCTTGTAATGTACCATACACAGCCCGTTTTTTCAACGGTGACGCACCAAAGATGCCCCGCTTAACGATTTGACATATGCAAAAAGAAGTATTGGCATCTGTCAAATAAATATCTTGACACAGCTATTTACAGGCGTATATAATTATGATATACTACTTTGCGCTTAAGGAAAGGAGTTGACCCACCTTATGAAAAAGTTGCTGGTGGTTGTGGATATGCAGGAGGATTTCATTTCGGGTTCTCTTGGTACCAAGGAAGCAGAGGCCATCGTCCCCGCTGTTGTGGACAAGATCGCCTCCTTTGAGGGCGATGTGGTCTATACCAGAGACACCCATACAGAAGAGTATCTGAACACCGCAGAGGGCAAAAAGCTCCCCGTGGTCCACTGTGTCAAGGACACCCAGGGCTGGCAGATCCATCCGGAAGTCTGGAAGGCCGGTGAGGGCAAGACGGCCGCTGTCATCGACAAGCCCACCTTCGGTTCTCTGGAACTGGCTGACTTTGCCCAGGCCGGACAGTATGATGCCATCGAGCTGATCGGTCTGTGCACCGACATCTGTGTCATCTCCAATGCCCTGTGTCTGAAAGCCCGCCTGTGGGAGACCCCCATCGCAGTCTGCAAGGACTGCTGCGCCGGTGTCACCCCCGCAAGCCATGACAATGCCCTGGCCGCTATGACCATGTGCCAGATCGACATTATGTAACAACCATATTATTAAAAAGGAGCATGAACGTCATGAAAAACAATGCATGGAAGAAGATCCTGACCGGCGCACTGGCTGCTGCCATGATGCTGGGCCTGTGCAGCTGCGGCGGCGGTTCCGACACTGCAGAAGACCCCGCTGCCGATCCCTCCAAGCCCTACGCAGGCCACACCCTGTATGTTGCCAACTGGCAGGGCTACAATTCCGACGCAGACTACTGCGAAAAGGCCTTTGAGGACGCCACCGGCTGCGCCGTGGAGCACGTCTACTTCAACTCCTACGAGGAGCTGATGACCACCCTGATGACCGGCGGCAACCAGACCATCGACGCCGTGGTCCTCTCCAACAACTACACCCAGTGGTTCCGCGAGGAAGGCCTCATCATGAACGTGGACCCCGCCCTCATCCCCAACTACGAGCTGGTGGCCGATGTCTACAAGGACCTGTCCCCCTACGCCGTGGATGAGGAGGGCAACGTTTTCGCCTTCCCCTGGTGCAACGGTACCTCCTCCATTGCCTACAACCCCGACTACGTGGACTTCGAGATCGAGCACTGGACCGACCTGCTGGATCCCCGCCTGACCGGTCACGTCATGGTCCTCAACGGCGACGGTGACGACTGGGTCATCGGCTGCCTGCTGGCCGGCGAGGACTCCGACGACATCGAAAACGCAGACATCGAGAAGGTCCGTGCCGCTCTCATGGAGCTGAAGGGTCAGCTGCTGGGCTTCTGGGCCACCAACGACGAGCAGATCATGCCCTGGCTGGCCGGCGACTTCTGGGCCGGTGAGATCTGGTCCGGCCCCTACACCGAGCTCATCAACAACCCCGACACCAACATCAAGCTGGTCCACCCCGAAGAGGGCACCGTGGGCTACATCGACTACTGGTCCATCGTGGAGGGCACCGACGAGTTCGAGCTGGCCTGCGAGTGGATCAACTGGATCGAGAGCACCGAACAGCAGACCGCCATGGCCACCGGCATCAGCGAAGCCTATCCCGGTGACTACTTCACCTACACCCCCATCAATGCCGAAGCCATCAACAACCTGACTGACGAACAGAAGGTCATCCTGCAGCTGGACCCCATGCCCACCACCATCAAGCTGCTGCCCTACATCGCCGATCCCGAGCTGAAGGATCAGTGGACCGACCTGTATCAGGAGTTCGTCAGCTGACCGCACGCCTTTGATGCGTTCTGACAGAATGCCGCAGGAACCCTTTCTGCGGCATTCTTTTTTCAAAAATAAGAGGGTGAAAAACCAATGAACAACAGACAGAAAAAACGGATCCAGCCTACCGCCCTGTGGACGACCCCCAGCATTGTCATGCTGCTGTGCCTGACGGTCATCCCCCTGCTGATGCTGCTGGTGTTCAGCTTTATGAACCACAACATCTTCGCCGGGCAGCCCTGGCCGGGCTGGACCTTTGACAACATCACCCGCATGGTGGAGTCCGACACCTTCTGGCGGCTGCTGGGCAAGTCCCTGCTGATCGCCGGGGTGGTGACCCTCATCTGCATCCTGGCGGCCTACCCGGCGGCCTGGGCCATTGCCAAGGTGGTCAAGCCCCAGAACCGCAGCATCTTTATGATGGTGGTGATCCTGCCCTT
>JAFVUT010000127.1 GCA_017502545.1 Ruminiclostridium sp. | reverse complement strand
CCTGTCCTTCCGGGTGGCCCATTGGGATGCCGGTGCCCTGGCCGACCGGCTCTCTGCCTGCGGGGTGGCCCTGCGGGCGGGGCTTCACTGCGCGCCCACCGCCCACGAGACTGGGGGGACGGTGGAGACCGGCACCCTCCGCCTGAGCTTCTCCGCCTTCAACACGGCCAGGGAGGTGGAGGCCTTTCTGGATGTGATGCGGAAGATCGTGTGAGGAGATGCGGAGCGGTAAGGTTCACAAAACGCATAAGCCTCCCTCTTCGAGGGAGGTGGCTCGCCGAAGGCGAGACGGAGGGAGTTTGAAACTGCGAGGGTACGCAGGCTCCCCCAGTCACCTTCGGTGACAGCCCCCTCCCGGAGGGGGCCTTACTGTGTTCAAAAGGATCTCCGTTTCTATATCCCACACAAAAATTCATCCCCCTCGGGGTTGTAAATGGACCGGAAATACAGTATAATAACTTGAATTACCATGTAAAACTCGGGGTGCTATACCCTCTGCACAGATCCAGCGAAAAAACAGGAAGGGAGGACAAGTCTTTGGCTTCAGTGATGCAGTTTTTTTCCACCATTCTC
Source organism: Ruminiclostridium sp. (assembly GCA_017502545.1). Lineage (GTDB taxonomy): Bacteria > Bacillota > Clostridia > Oscillospirales > Oscillospiraceae > Evtepia. Next base: position 14,821 of record JAFVUT010000127.1, on the reverse strand, counting down.
GACTATCTGCGGCTGATCACCATCGCGGATATGATCGACATTGCCATCATGGCATTCGTCATTTACAAAGGCATCATTCTGCTTCAGCGCACCAAGGCGGTGTCGGTTGCCAAGGCCCTGCTGCTGATCTTCGTGGTCATGTGGGTGTCCTACCAGTTCAACCTGAACGCGGTGAACTTCGTGCTGAGTAAGGCCATGGAGCTGGGCCTTCTGGCCCTGGTCATCATCTTCCAGCCGGAGATCCGCCGGTTCCTGGAGCGGATGGGCAGCAACAACCTGAGCCTGTATCGGGTCTTCCGGGGGAGCAGTGCTCCCTCCAGCGAGCTGGAGGCCGCCATCAACGAGACCGTGGAAGCCTTTGGGGAGATGTCCAAGAACAAGGTGGGTGCCCTCATGGTCTTCGAGCGGGACACCGACCTGACCAACATCATCTCCTCGGGTACCCCCTTCCAGTCCACGGTCACCAGTGAACTGCTGAAGAACATCTTCTTCCCCAAGGCCCCCCTCCACGACGGTGCTGTGGTGGTGCGAAAGGGGAAGATCGCAGCTGCCGGGTGTATGCTTCCCATGTCTGAGAGCATGAATCTCAGCAAGGAGCTGGGCATGCGCCACCGGGCGGGCCTGGGCATGAGTGAGCGGTCGGATGCCGTGGTCATCCTGGTCTCTGAGGAGACCGGTGCCATCTCCGTGGTGGTCCACGGCAACCTGCGCCGCCACCTGTCTCCGGAGACCCTGGGCCGTGTCCTGCGCAATGAACTTCTCCCCCACGAGGAGGTCGTCACCGAAAAGATCCGCAAACGCACCCTGTTGTTCTGGCAAGGGAGGTCAAAGAAGGGTGAAGAGAAGTAAGAAAGAACGCAAATTCATCAATATCGCCCTGGCCATCCTCCTGTCCATGGCCCTGTGGTTCTATGTGATCAACGTGGAAAATCCCACGGGCACCGCTACCCTGCGGGATGTGTCTGTGGTCCTCCAGGGGACCGAGACCCTCACCGAGGAGGGGCTCATGGTCACGGAGCTGAAGGAGGAGACCAAGGACCTGAAGCTGAACGGCCGGAAGAAGACCCTCATGAAGCTGGACAGAGACAATGTCTACCTGGCGGCAGACGTGTCCTCCATCACGGCGGAAGGGGAGTACACCCTCAACTGCCGCACGGTCTACCCCACCTATGTGAACACCGACAACGTCACCAGCTCCAGCTGGAACAAGATGCAGGTGTCGGTCACCGTCCGGGAGCGGGGGACCAAGGAGATCGCCGTCCGGGGAGAATTCATCGGCACGGAAGCCGAGGGCTGTCTGGCCGGTCGGGTGGTCACCGACCCCGGCACCCTGGAGATCACCGGCCCCCGGGAGGTCCTGGACACCATCTCCTACGCCCTGGTCCAGATCACCGGAGCTGAGGTCAGCGACACCATCGTCCAGCAGACCGAGGTGGTCCTCATCGGGGTGGACGGCCAGCCCGTCCAGGACCTGGAGAACATCACCAGCAGTGCCACCGCTGTCCAGGTCACCGTACCGGTCAAGAAATATATCGAGCTCCCCCTCACCGTCACCTTCAAGGACGGGGGTGGGGCCACCGCCCGGGACGTGAGCTATCAGATCCGTCCCGAGACCATCACCGTGGCTGAGCCCCGCCATGAGGACGACATCCCTCTGGAGGTCTCCCTGGGAGAGATCGACCTGAGCCGGGTCTACGGGGACACCACCTACGCCCTGCCCATCCGCCTGCCTGCCGGGCTCTCGGCCTGGCGGACCCCGGCCTATGCCTCGGTGACCCTCTCCCTGGAGGATCTGGACAGCCGCCAGGTGGCCGTGAAGGACATCCAGCTGCTGAACATCCCCGAGGGCTGTACCGTGGAGCGGGTCAGTCCCAAGCTCTACGTCTGGGTCCGGGGGACCCCGGAACTGGTCAAGACCATCACCCGGGAGGACATCCGGGTGGAGGTGGACCTGTCCCAGGCTGTGCCGGGAGACGCCATCCAGCGGTTCCCCGCCAAGGTAACCCTGGTGGGAGAGGCCTTTGAGAAGGCAGGGATCATCGGCAACAACTACAGCGTGGCCCTGCGCCTGAGTCGATAAGTGAGGTGACACTTATCGACATATCCTGTTGACGCCCCCTCATCAGTCTGCTTTGCAGACAGCTTCTCCCCAGGGAGAAGCCTTGTCTTCGGACGTAAGAAGCCTTCCCCCTGGGGGGAAGGTGGCTCGCCCTTGGGCGAGACGGATGAGGGGTCCTGATGCGGGGGAAGGACGGCGGGCGCAAACGCCTGCTATATTCAGATACATTGACCCCCTTTGGGGTATTTGGAGGAAATAGAACACTATGGAACAGATCGCAGTAGTCAAGGCCGTGCTGGAAAACGGCATGGCCCAGATCGCCGTGGAGCGGGACACCGCCTGCGGCGCTGCCCACAGCTGCCACGAGTGCGCCGGCTGTGAAAAAATGATGACCAACACCAACACCGTGGTCACCGCCTTCAACGATGTCAGTGCCGGTAAGGGGGACATCGTGAGGGTCCGCAGTGAAAACAAGACCTTCTTCAAGACGGCGGCCATCGTCTACATTGTCCCCCTGATCCTGGCCATGGCCCTGTACTTCGTAGCCATGGGCGTGGGTCTGGGTGAGGGCCTCCAGGTCCTTCTGACCTTCGGCGGCTTCGCCCTGGGTGTCCTCCTGGCCGTGGGCTGGGACCGCCACATGAAGAAGACCAACGGCCTGCGCTTCCACATCGTGGAGATCAAAAAGGCATGTTCGGGTATGTAAGAGGGGTCAAGGACCTGCTCTCACCCGAGGATGCCCAGCGGTATGAAGGGGTCTACTGCGGCCTGTGCCACGTGCTGAAAGAGCGGTACGGCCGACGGACCCAGTTCATCCTCAACTTCGACTTTGTCTTTCTGGCCATCCTTCTGGCCCAGCCGGAGGAGGCCTGTACCTTCCCCACCTGCTCCTGTCCCTACAAGCCCTGGAAGAAGAAGGCCTGCTGGCCCATGAATCCCGCCCTGGAGGCGGCGGCCGATGCCAGTGTGATCCTCACCTGGTGGAAGCTCCGGGACTCCATTCGGGACGGGGACTGGAAGGAGCGGACCCTGAGCCGTTCCGCCTGCCTGGCTCTGAAAGGGCCCTATGAACGGGCGGCTGTCCTTCGGCCCGACTTTGACACCCTGGTCCGGGACTGCCTGGAGGAGCTCCACCGGCTGGAGGAGGCCAACACCCCCTCCCTGGACCGTCCGGCGGACACCTTCGCCCGTATTTTGCAGGGAGCGGCCACCCGGCTGGAGCCCCTCTGGCGGGCCAGTGCCGTGGGCCAGATCCTCTACCATGTGGGGCGATGGATCTACCTGGTGGATGCCTGGGACGACCTGCCCCGGGACAAGCTCACCGGCAGCTATAACCCCATCCTGGCCCGGTTCGGGGAAGAGGCCCAGGAGCAGAAGGACTACATACGAAACACCCTCCACGACTCTCTGGGGGTGGCAGATACCGCCTTTTCCCTCCTGGACTGGGGGGAGTGGGAAGGTCTGCTGCAGAACATCCTGGGCACCGGCCTTCACGCTGTGGAGGAGGCCGTGTTTACCGGTCAGTGGAAGAAGAAACAGAAAAAACCAGACCATACGTAAGGAGACTATACTATGAACGATCCCTATTCCGTGCTGGGAGTCAGTTCCTCTGCCAGCGACGAGGAGATCAAAAAGGCATACCGGGAGCTGGTGAAGAAGTACCACCCTGACAACTATGCCAACAACCCCCTGGCCGATCTGGCCGAGGACAAGATGAAGGAAGTCAACGAGGCCTACGATGCCATCGTGAAGATGCGCACCCAGGGCGGCGGCTACCGGGCCTCCGGCCATACCGGCGGCGGCAGCCAGAGCCATGGGGGCCAGAGCTACGGCAATCAGGGGGGCTACAACAGCGTGAGCTTCCAGCAGGTCCGCCTCCTCATCAACCAGAACAACCTGGGCGAGGCCGAGCGGCTCCTCCGGTCCAGCCCCAGCCAGACCGCCGAGTGGTACTACCTGATGGGGATGATCGCCTACCGCAAGGGCTGGATGGACGATGCCCGCCAGAACTTCTACACCGCCTGCAGCATGGACCCCGGCAACATGGAGTACCGCCAGGCCATGAACAGCATGAACATGCAGGGCAATCGCGGTATGTACCACCAGGGCAATAACAACGACCTGTGCAACCTCTGCGCCGCTCTGTGGTGCATGGACTGCATGTGCGATGCCTGCTGATCCCAGTTGTATTTCCCAGGCTCTGGGGAAACCCAGGCCCATTTACATAAGAAATAAAAGAGGTGTTTCTCTTGATTCGAAGCATGACCGGTTACGGCAGAGGGGAAGCCGTTCTCCATGACCGTACCATCACCGTAGAGCTCCGGGCTGTGAACAACCGCTACCTGGACTGCTCCGTGAAAATTCCCCGGCTCTATGTCTTTGCCGAGGAGACCATCAAGTCCGCCGTCCAGAAGCGGGTGGCCCGGGGCAAGATGGATGTCTTTGTCTCCATTGACGCCACCGCCGCCGACAAGGTGGCTGTGTCCCTGAACCGCCCTGTGGCCGACGGCTACTACACCGCTCTGACCCAGATGCGGGATGCCTATGGCCTGCGGGACGACATTTCCGTCTCCCTCCTGTCCCGGTTCCCCGACGTCTTCCTGGTGGAAAAGGAGCAGGGTGACGCCGACGTCATTGCCGGTGACATCGCCCAGGTCCTGTCTATGGCCCTGGACGACTTCAACGCCATGCGTGAGCGGGAGGGCGAGAAGCTGGCCCAGGATGTCCGGGCCAAGGCGGCCAACATCCAGGCCCTTCTGGCCAGGGTGGAGGAGCGTTCCCCCGCCTCTGTGGCCGAGTACCGGGAAAAGCTCCGGGCCCGCATGGAGGAGGTCCTGTCCAACACCCAGATCGACGAGGCCCGCATCCTCACCGAGGCGGCCATCTTCGCCGACAAGGTGGCCGTGGACGAGGAGACCGTCCGCCTCCACAGCCATCTGTCCCAGCTGGAGGACATGCTCTGCCAGGGCGGCCCCATCGGCCGCAAGCTGGACTTCCTGATCCAGGAGTTCAACCGGGAGGCCAACACCATCGGCTCCAAGTGCAGCGATGTGGATATGTCCCGCATCGTGGTGGACATCAAGGGCGAGATCGAAAAGATCCGCGAGCAGGTCCAGAACATCGAGTAAGGGGGCCGTCTCGTGAAGCTCATCAACATCGGCTTTGGCAACATGGTCTCCGCCAACCGGCTCATCGCCGTGGTGAGCCCGGAGTCCGCCCCCATCAAGCGTATGGTCCAGGAGGCCAGAGAGCGGGGGAACCTGGTGGATGCCAGCTATGGCCGCCGGACCCGTGCGGTCCTTATCACCGACAGCGATCACATCATCCTCTCCGCGCTGCAGCCCGAGACATTGGCCGGGCGTTGGAACGGCCGCGAAGAGGTCCAGGGGGAGGAAGAAGAATGAACCAAGGCAGTCTCATCGTGCTCTCCGGTTTCTCCGGCGCAGGCAAGAGCACGGTCATCAATCAGGTCCTGGCCCAGCGGCCCGAGATCTATTTTTCCATTTCCTTCACCACCCGGGAGCCCCGGGCCGGTGAGGTCAATGGCGTGAACTATCACTTCGTCACCAAGGAGGACTTTGAAGCCCGGATTGAACGGGGCGAGTTCCTGGAGTACGCCCAGTACAACGGCAACTACTACGGCACCTCCATGGCCGTCCTTCGGGAGAAGATGGCCCAGGGTATCGACGTGATCCTGGACATTGAGGTCCAGGGTGCCGCCCTGGTCCGGGAGAAGATGCCCGAGTCCGTGTCCGGCTTCATCGTGCCCCCCTCCTTCCGGGAACTGGAGAACCGTCTCCGGGGCCGGGGCACCGACGACGAGGAGACCATCCAGAAGCGTCTGGCCATTGCCCGCCAGGAGGCAAAGGAAGCACCCAAGTATACCTATCTCATCCTGAATGACCAGGTGGAAAACGCCGTGGCCCAGGTCTTTGCCATCCTGGATGCCGCCCGCTGCCGCACCCAGGGACGGATGGAGTTATTAAAGGATTTTGAATAAGGAGAGTCATGCGTTATGATGCTGTATCCCGCTATGAATGAACTGTTAGCCCAGGTCCCCAGCCGCTACAAGCTGGTGAACGTGGTGGCTGCCCGTGCCCGTCAGATCGCCATTGAGGCCGACGAGCAGGGTGTCATGCTGGAGGACAAGCCTGTCAGCATTGCCGTCCGTGAGATCGCCGAGGGCAAGGTCCCCCAGGAGCCCGCCGTTGAGGAAATGGCCGTCCTGGAGGAGGAAGTCTTTGTAGAAGAGATCGAAGAGGAAGTCTTCGAGGAAGGGGCAGAATAAGTTCGCCGACAGGAAGGAGGAGAGGGCGAAGTCATGTTGATCGCAAAAATTGCCCTTTCCGCTGCCACCTTTGCCATCGACCGGCCCTACTCCTACCTGGTCCCCGGGGAGCTGGAGGAGAAGCTCCGGCCCGGGATGCGGGTGCTGGTCCCCTTTGGATCGGGCAATCGACCCAGTGAGGGGCTGGTCCTCTCCCTGGGAGAGGAGGAGCCCGCCGGGAAGCTGAAAAAGATCCGCACCCTTCTGGACGAACAGCCCGTGCTGGATGCCAGGGGTCTGCGGCTGGCTCTGTGGATGCGGGAGCGATTCTTCTGCACCGTCTACGCCGCTGCCATGACCATGCTCCCCACGGGCCTGTGGTACGACCTGAAGGAGGGCTGCTGTCTCTGTCCCGGTCTGGACCGGGAGGAGGCCTATGCCGCCACCGAGGGACACCCAAAGCAGCGGCAGATCCTGGAGATCCTCTATGCCAACGGCGGGAAGATCGACCTGGAGCAGCTCAAAGCCATCCCCGACCTGAAGGATCCCCGTGGGACCCTGCGGGAGATGGAACAGGCAGGTCTGACCCAAAAGGAGACCCAGGCCAGGCGAAAGGTGGGGGACAAGACCGAAAAGGTGGCCCGGCTGGCCATGAAGCCAGAGGATGCCCTGGCCCTCACGGAGCCCAGGCGAAAGACCGCCCCCATGCGCCATACGGTCACGGAGCTGCTGTGCAATCTGGGCAGCGCCAGCGTGAAGGAGCTGTGCTATTTTACGGGGGCCTCCCACCAGACGGTGCGGTCCCTGGCCAAGAGCGGCATCCTCGCCCTGGAGGAGCAGGCTGTCTTTCGGCGGGAACTGCCCCGGACCGATGCGGTCACCCCTCTGCACACCCTGAACGGGGAGCAGCAGGCGGCCTATGAAGGTCTGTCCCGGCTCATGGACACGGGTAAGCCCCAGGCGGCCCTTTTGTACGGGGTCACCGGCAGCGGCAAGACCCAGGTCTACCTCCACCTGATCCAGAAGGTCCTGGACCAGGGCAGGGGAGCCATCGTCATGGTCCCCGAGATCGCCCTGACCCCCAGCCTCCTGCAGATCTTTATTTCCCACTTTGGCCAGAAGGTGGCAGTCCTCCACAGCTGCCTCTCCACCGGCCAGCGTTACGATGAATGGAAGCGTGTCCGGGAGGGCCTGGCCCCTGTGGTCATCGGCACCCGGTCCGCCGTCTTTGCCCCCCTGCCCGATCCCGGTCTCATCATTCTGGACGAGGAGCAGGAGGGGAGCTACCAGTCCGAGAGCATGGTCCGCTACCATGCCCGGGAGGTGGCCAAATTCCGCTGTACCCAGCACGGGGGCCTTCTCCTGCTGGGGTCGGCGACCCCCGGGGTGGACAGCCGATACGCCGCCGAGACCGGCCAGTATCACCTCTTTACCCTGGAAAAGCGTTACAATGACCAGGCCATGCCCCCCGTCCACATCGTGGACATGAAGCCCGAGCTTCGCAGGGGGAACGACTCCGGCCTCTCTCAGTTCCTCCTGGAGGAGCTGGAGGAGAACTTCCGGCGGGGAGAGCAGAGCATCCTGTTCCTCAACCGCCGGGGCAACAGCCGGATGGTGGCCTGCGGAGACTGCGGCCAGGTGCCCGCCTGTCCCCGGTGTTCCGTTCACCTGACCTACCACAGCGCCAACGGGCGGCTCATGTGCCACTACTGCGGCCACTCGGAGCCCCTGCCCGACCTCTGTCCCCAGTGCTATGGGCGGCTGCGGATGATCGGCATGGGCACCCAGAAGCTCCAGGAGGAGCTCCAGGCCCGGTACCCCGACGTGGAGATCATGCGGATGGATGCCGACACCGTCTCCGCCACCCAGTCCCATGAGGTCCTCCTGGACCGGTTCCGGAAGAAAAAGATCCCCGTCCTCCTGGGCACCCAGATGGTGGCCAAGGGGCTGGACTTTCCCGACGTGACCCTGGTGGGCGTGGTGGATGCCGACCTGTCCCTCTATGCCGACAGCTACCGGGCGGCCGAACGGACCTTCTCCCTGCTCACCCCGGCGGTGGGCCGGGCAGGCCGGGGGGCAAAGCCCGGCCGGGCCGTCCTCCAGACCTGGACCCCGGACAACGATGTCATCACCCTGGCTGCCCGCCAGGACTACGATGCCTTCTATGAGGGGGAGCGGGAGATGCGGCAGCTTCTGCTGTTCCCGCCCTTTGTGGACCTCTTCCGGCTCACCGTCACCGGACCGGAGGAGAGCCAGGTCCTTCGCCTTTGTGCCCTTCTCCGGCGGAGTCTGGAGCCCTGGGTAAAGGCCAGACAGGACCAGGGTCAGACCATCCAGGTTCTGGGACCCGCCCCGGCAGGGGTGTTGAAAGTGAACAATCGTTACCGGTACTGCATCATATTGAAGGGCCGGAACGACAAAGATACCCGGGCCATCCTGGCCCAATTGATCCGGACAGCCCAACAGGACAAGGTCAACCGCGGCCTGTCTGTCCTGATCGATGTGAATCCCATGGACTAACGTTTCGAAAAAGCAAGCCTTTTCGAAAAAAGGATTGCACCCCTCTGTGCGCGCCCTTTGGGCACACTGGAGGGGCGAGAAGAGTTTTCTGGCACGCACATGTCGCGCCAGAAAACATACTTGACTTTATTTCGCCGCTGCGGCGGCGAAACTCTACGAGGTTATCTGCCGTTTGGCATGGATCTTGTGGTTCAACAAACATACTCAAGAAAAGGAAGGAATTTTATCATGGTTAAGACTATTCTGCAGAAGGGCGATCCCGCCCTGACCAAAGTTTGCCGCCCCGTCGAAAACTTCGATGCCAAGCTCCACACCCTGCTGGACGACATGAAGGACACCCTCATCAAGTCCGGCGGCCTGGGTCTGGCTGCCCCCCAGATCGGCATCCTCCGCCGTGTGGTCCTGGTCATGGACGAGGACGAGCAGTATCTGGAGCTGGTGAACCCCGAGATCGTCAGCACCGAGGGCGAGCAGGAGGGCCTGGAGGGCTGTCTGTCTCTGTCCGGTATGTACGGTCTGGTCACCCGCCCCATGAAGGTGAAGCTCAAGGCCCAGGACCGCTACGGCAACCCTGTGGAGTATGAGCGGGAAGGCATCACCGCCCGCTGCTTCTGCCACGAGACCGACCACCTGGACGGCCATATGTACAACGAACTGTGCGAAGTCCTCATGACCGAGGCTGACATCGAGGCCATGCTGGAGCGGGGCGAGCTGGAGGTCGACGAAGACTGATGAAGATCCTGTTCATGGGTACCCCCGACTTTGCGGTGCCCTCCCTCCAGGCTCTCATCGAGGCCGGTCACCAGATCGTGGGTGTCTTCACCCAGCCCGACAAGCCCAAGAACCGGGGCATGAAGCTCCAGCCCCCGCCGGTGAAGGTGGTGGCTCTGGACCATGACATCCCGGTCTTCCAGCCCACCAAGCTCCGGGACGGCACCGCTCTGGAGACCATCCGGGGCCTGGAGCCCGACCTCATCGTGGTGGCCGCCTACGGCCGCATCCTCCCCCAGGAGATCCTGGACTACCCCAAGCTGGGCTGCATCAACGTCCACTCCTCTCTGCTGCCCAAGTACCGGGGCTCTGCCCCCATCCACTGGGCCATCCTGAACGGCGACCAGGAGAGCGGCGTCACCATCATGCACATGGCCCTGGCCCTGGATGCTGGAGACATCATCTCCCAGGCTGTCACCCCCATCGACCCCGACGAGACCGTGGAGACCCTCCACGACCGTCTGGCCGACATGGGTGCCAAGCTCCTGGTGGACACCGTGGTTTCCATCGGCGACGGCACCGCCGTCCGCACCCCCCAGCAGGAGGACCTGGTCACCCATGCCCACATGCTGAGCCGCGCCCTGTCCCCCATGGACTTCACCCGTCCTGCAAGGGAACTGCACAACCAGGTCCGGGGCCTCATCCCCTGGCCCGCAGCCGTCACGGAGCTGAACGGCACCCGCTGCAAGATCTTCTCCACCTCTGTCCTGGACGAGACCACCGGGAAGGAACCCGGCACGGTCATCGCCGCCGACAAGAAGGGCCTGAAGATGGCCTGCGGGGGCGGCACCGTCCTGCAGATCAACGAGCTCCAGGCCGACGGCGGCAAGCGTCTCAAGGCCGCCGACTACCTCCGGGGCCATCCCATCCCCGTTGAATAAGAAACTGTCCGAAAGGAGGGACGGATCATGTCCGCCAGAGAAGCGGCCCTGCTGACCTTAGTCGCCATGGAGCGGCAGAAGGCATGGTCCAACGGACATCTGAAAAAAGTGATCCGGGACGAGGGCCTGGACCGGCGTGACGCCGCTCTGGCCACCCGTCTCTGCTTCGGTGTCCTGCAAAACCGGATGCTGCTGGACTACTACCTCCAGCAGTACTCCACCATGAAACTGGCCAAGATGGAGAGCAAGGTCCTGGCCAACCTGCGTCTGGGCCTGTACCAGATGCTCTTCATGACCAAGATCCCCACCAACGCTGCCGTCAGCGAGGCGGTGGAGCTGACCAAGAAGCACTGCAAGAACCAGAGAGCCTCGGGCATGGTCAATGGCATCCTGCGCAATATCGCCCGGAACCTGGATAACCTGCCCACTCTGGATCGTTCCAGCCGAGCCTCCTACCTGTCCCTCTTGTACAGCCACCCCCAGTGGCTGGTGGAGGAGCTGGAGGGGCTGCTCCCCGAAGGGGAAGTGGAAGCCCTCCTGAAGTGGGACAACGGCGAGCCTCCCGTCACCGTCCAGGTGAACACCTGCCGGGCCACCGCCTCCCAGGTCATTGCCTCCCTGGAGGAGGAGGGGGTCACCGTGGAGCGCCATCCCTGGCTCCCGGACTGCCTTGTGCTCTCCGCCACCGGTGACGTGACCGAGCGCACCGCCTGGAAGAAGGGCCACATCTACGCCCAGGACCCCGCCGCCAAGCTGGCCGTTCTGGCCGCCGGGCTCACCCCCGGCCAGAAGGTGCTGGATGCCTGCGCCGCTCCCGGCGGCAAGTCCTTTGCCTCCGCCATCGCCATGGGCAACGAGGGGTCCATCACCTCCTGCGACCTGCACGCACACAAAAAAGGCCTCATTGAGGCCGGCGCCGCCCGTCTGGGTCTGACTGCCATCACCGCCCAGGTGGCCGACGGCAAGAAATTCAAAAAGAACTGGGCCGAAGCCTTCGACACGGTCATCGCCGATGTCCCCTGCTCCGGCCTGGGGGTCATTCGGAAAAAGCCTGAAATTCGCTATAAGACCCTGGAGGAGATCAGCGGCCTGCCCCAGATCCAGAAGGACATCCTGGATAACGTTTCCAACTACGTCCGTCCCGGCGGCCTCCTGCTCTACTCCACCTGCACCCTCCGCAAGGAGGAGAACGAGGAGGTGGCCCAGGCCTTCCTGGCTGCCCACCCCCAGTTCAAGCTGGAAGCTTTCACCCTGCCCGGCCCCATCGGGGAGGCGGCAGAGGGGCAGTGTACCCTCTGGCCCCAGCGGGTAGAGACCGACGGCTTCTTCATTGCCCGATTCCGCAGAGAGGGGGGAGACCATGCCTGACCTGAAATCCATGACCCCGGAGGAGCTCACCGCCTGGTGTAAGGAACAGGGGATGCCTGCCTTCCGGGGCAAGCAGATCTTCCAGTGGTTCAGCCGTGGTATTTCCTCCGTAGAGGAGATGACCAACCTGCCCAAGGCTCTGCGGGAGAAGATCGCCCAGGAGGGCCAGTTCTCCGCCCCTGTGGTGGAGAGAAAACAGGTCTCAAAACTGGACGGCACCATAAAATATCTCTGGAGACTGTCTGACGGCAACTGCATTGAGACCGTTCTCATGCGGTACCGCCACGGCAACTCGGTCTGCATCTCCTCCCAGGTGGGCTGCGCCATGGGCTGCGCCTTCTGCGCCTCCACCCTGGGGGGCAAGGTCCGGAACCTGACGGCGGCCGAGCTTCTGGATCAGGTGGTCTTCACCCAGAAGGATTCCGGCTATCCCATCTCCAACATCGTCCTCATGGGCATCGGCGAACCCCTGGACAACTACGACAACGTCAAGCGGTTCCTGGAGCTGGTGAACCATCCCGACGGTATGAACATCGGTATGCGTCACATCTCCCTGTCCACCTGCGGCCTGGTCAAGGGCATCGACCGTCTGGCCGAGGAGGGCCTGCAGATCACCCTGTCGGTCTCCCTCCACGCCCCCGACGACGAGACCCGCACCAAGCTCATGCCCGTGAACAGGGCCCACAACGTGGACCAGCTCTTCGATGCCTGCCGCCGATACTTCAAGAAGACCGGCCGCCGCATCTCCTACGAGTACGCCATGATCGACGGCATGAACGACACCCCCTACCACGCCAACCTGCTGGGAGATCAACTGGAGGGGACCATTGCCCACGTGAACCTCATCCCCCTGAACCACGTGGAGGAGAGCCCTTACAGGCCCAGCACGGCCAAAAACGTGGCCGCCTTCCAGAAGGCCCTGGAAAAGCGGGGGATCACCGCCACCGTCCGGCGCAGACTGGGCAGTGACATTGACGCATCCTGCGGCCAGCTTCGCCGGAAGGCCATGAAGGCGAAGGAAGCCCGCGGATGACGAAAGGAGTGACACCCCTATGGTGGACTTATGGGGACTGACTGACAAAGGAATGGTCCGGGTCCAGAACCAGGACGCCTGTGCCTTCCAGCAGAAGGAGGGCTACGCCTGGGCTGTGGTGTGCGACGGTATGGGCGGCGCTGCCGCCGGTGACCTGGCCAGCACCATGGCCAGAGACCGGTACGAGAGCCACATGGTCTGCCTGGAAGATCCCACCCTCTATGCCGAGGAGGAGGAACTGATGATCCAGGCCGCCCAGGCCGCCAACCGGGCCGTCTACCTGAAGGCGGGGACCAACCGGGCCTACGCCGGGATGGGCACCACCCTGGTGGGGGCCCTCATAATGGGGAATGACCTCTTTGTGGTGAACGTGGGGGACAGCCGTGCCTACCGCATCACCGGCGGGGCCATCCGCCAGATCACCCGGGATCATTCCGTGGTGGAGGAGCTGGTCCAGCACGGGGCCCTGACCCCCGAGGAGGCCCGCCGCCACCCCCAGAGAAATCTCATCACCCGGGCTCTGGGCACAACCAAGCAAGTAAAAGCAGATCTGTTCCGGGAGACCCTGGAGGAAGGGGATGCCATCCTCCTGTGCTCCGATGGACTGGTCAACGAGGTCACCGACCAGGAGATCCTTTCTGAGGTCCTGGCGGGGGGTACGGCGGCAGAGGTCTGCCACCGGCTCCTGGACCGGGCCCTGCACGCAGGGGCCTCGGACAATGTGACCGTCGTTCTGTTCCAAGTTTGATAAGGAGTGTGTTACCATGGATCAATACATCGGTAAAATGCTCGATAACCGGTATGAAATCCTCGACGTGATCGGGGTTGGAGGGATGGCTGTGGTCTACAAGGCCTACTGCCACCGTCTGCAGCGGTATGTGGCCATCAAGGTCCTCAAGCGGGACCTGGCCGCCGACAGTGACTTCCGCCGCCGCTTCCACGAGGAGGCCCGGGCAGTCGCCATGCTCTCCCATCCGAATATCGTTTCCGTCTATGATGACAGCCACGGCGACGACCTGGACTACATCGTCATGGAGCTCATTGACGGCCTGACCCTCAAGCAGTATATGCAGAAGAAGAACGGCACCCTGCCCTGGCGGGAGGCCCTCTACTTCACCACCCAGATCGTCCGGGCCCTGGGCCACGCCCACAGCCGGGGGATCATCCACCGGGACATCAAGCCCCAGAACATCATGGTCCTCCGGGACGGCAGTGTGAAGGTGGCCGACTTCGGCATCGCCCGGGTCATGTCCTCGGCCCAGGCCACCATGACCCAGGAGGCCCTGGGTTCCGTCCACTATATCTCCCCGGAGCAGGCCAGAGGCAGCCACATCGATGCCCGGGCCGATCTCTACTCGGCAGGTGTGGTCCTCTATGAGATGCTCACCGGCCGTCTGCCCTTCGAGGGAGACACCCCCGTGGCGGTGGCCATCCAGCACATCAATGCCACCCCCCTGTCTCCCAGAGAGCTGAACCCGGACATTCCCGCGGGTCTGGAGGAGATCACCATGAAGGCCATGGCCTCCCGGATCGACCAGCGGTATGTGAACGCCGGGGCCATGCTCCGGGATCTGGAGGATTTCCGCAAGACCCCCCAGATGGTCTTCCACTATAACCTGGCGGCCTTCCACGGCAATCAGCCCGTCCCTGAGGACACCCACCGGATGCACGACGGGGGGGAGGTCCGCCGTCAGCGGACCCAGACCCGCACCCGTCCCGCACCGCCCCCTCCGCCCCCCAGACGGTACCGGGAGGAGCCCGAGGAGGACTATGAGGAGGAAGAGGAGGAGGGCCGTAGGAGCATGGCCATCCCCATCACCATCATCGTCCTGCTGCTGGGTGCCGCCCTCATCCTGTGGCTCACCTTCTTCAGCGGTCTCTTCGACAAGGACGGGGTGGAAGTCCCCGACCTGCGGGGCATG
>JAFVUT010000126.1 GCA_017502545.1 Ruminiclostridium sp. | reverse complement strand
GACTGTCAGAATCCCCTAAGCCTCCCCTGTGAGGGGAGGTGACTTCGGCAAAGCCGAAGTCGGAGGGGAGCGGGGACAAAGGGTATGCTGTCGTACCGGTACGACATTTCAACTGCCGGGATAGCACCCCTCAGTCAGCCTATCGGCTGCCAGCTCCCCTATCAAGGGGAGCCTCTTCTGCTCCCGCAGCAACAGTTCGTTGGCACACGAAAAAAGGAGCAGCGAAAGCTGCTCCTTTTTGGTGCGTATTGGAATTTAGACCTCCATGATGACAGGGAGGATCATGGGGTTGCGCTTGGTCTTCTTGTACAGGAACCGGGACATCTCGCCCTTCATGGCGGACTTGATGGTGGCCCAGTCGCTGATGTTGCGCATCTGGCAGTCCTCCAGAGACAGGAGGGCCACTTCCCGCAGCTCCTCCATCAGGTCCTCAGACTCCTTTACGTACACGAAGCCCCGGGTGATGAGGTCAGGACCGGAGACCAGTTCACCGGTCTCGCCGGACAGGGAGACCACCACCACGATCATGCCGTCCTGGGCCAGATGGCGGCGGTCACGGAGGACCACACTGCCCACGTCGCCCACGCCGTAGCCGTCCACGAAGACACGGCCGGAGGGAACGGTGCCCGCCAGCTGGGCAGAGTCTGCCGTCAGTTCGATGACACGGCCCACATCGCCGATGATGACGTTGCTCCCGGGGGTGCCCATCTCCTGGGCCACCCGGGCGTGGGTCTTGAGCTGGCGCTGCTCGCCGTGGACGGGGATGAAGAACTTGGGCCGCACCAGGGCGTGGATGATCTTCAGCTCGTCCTGGCAGGCGTGACCGGACACGTGGAGGGTGCCGGTAAACTCGTTGACCACCTCAGCGTTCTTCCGGTAGAGCTCATTGATGACGTTGTTCACCGCGGACTCGTTGCCGGGGACAGCAGAGGCAGAGATGATGACACGGTCACCGGGCTGGATCTCCACCTGCTTGTGGGTGGAGTAGGCGATGCGGGAGAGGGCGGACATGGGCTCACCCTGACTGCCGGTGGTGATGATGCAGATCTTGTTCTTGGGCAGGGACTTGATGTGGTTGATGTCCACCAGGACCCCCTCGGGGATCTCGGTATAGCCCAGTTCAGTGGCCACCCGAATGGAATTCTCCATGCTGCGGCCGGTGATGGCCACCTTGCGGCCGTAGCGCTCGGCCACCCGGATGATCTGCTGGATGCGGTCCACGTTGGAGGCGAAGGTGGTGACGATGATACGCTCGTCGCAGTTCTTGAACAGAACGTCGAAGCTGGCACCCACCGCACGCTCGGAACGGGTATGGCCGGGACGCTCCACGTTGGTGGAGTCGGCCAGCATGGCCAGGACCCCCTCCTTGCCCAGTTCGCCCAGACGGGTCAGGTCCATGATCTTCCCCTTGATGGGAGTGGGGTCGATCTTGAAGTCGCCGGTGTGGACCACAGTGCCCACGGGGCACTTGATGGCGAAGCTCACGGAGTCGGCGATGGAGTGGTTGGCGTGGATGAACTCCACGGAGAACTTGCCTGCCTGGATCATGTCCCCGGCCTCACAGGTGACCAGCTTGGCGGTATCCAGGAGCTTGTGCTCCTCCAGCTTCAGCTTCACCAGGCCCAGGGTCATGGGGGTAGCGTAGATGGGGGCATTGAAGGACCGCAGGACATAGGGCAGGGCACCGATGTGGTCCTCGTGACCGTGGGTGAGGAAGATGCCCCGGATCTTATCCTGGTGCTTGATGAGGTAGCTCACATCAGGGATGACCACGTCGATGCCGTACATATCGTCATCGGGGAATCCCATGCCCACATCGACGACAATGATGTCGCCGCCGTACTCATAGACGGTGAGATTCTTACCGATCTCATTCAGGCCGCCCAGAGGGATGATTTTCAGTTTTTCTGCCATGGTTACTCCTTTTAATTAAAGTCCCCGGCACAGCTTTCGCAAAAAAATATTCCGCAGAAAGGTACAGCAAAGCAAGGGAGGCCCCAAAGCTCACCCGTCCGCCCTGTCTCGCGGCGGGTCCGCCCGGCTTCCCCAACCCAAAGTTCTGTTGGTCTGTGCATGGGTCTGTGTTCACATTGTGGGGGTGTGCCATCCAAAGGCCACCCAAATAATATCTGGTATAGTATAGCATCAAACGGGGAAAAAGTATACATCTTTTTCACTTAGGCTGTGCTTTTGTTTCAAAATGTGGTAAACTGGACAGGAAGAAAGGCGGGAGAACCATGAACATTCAGATTTTTGGCAAGTCCAAATGCTTTGAGACCAAGAAGGCCGAGCGCTACTTTAAGGAGCGCCGGGTGAAGTACCAGTACATCGACCTGAACAAGTACGGCATCAGCAAGGGGGAGCTGAACTCCGTGATGCGTTCAGTGAAGCTGGAGGACCTGATCGACGATAAGCACCCCGACGCCGTCCTCCTCCAGTACCTGGCCTATCCCCAGGACAAGATCGAAAAGATCCTGGATAACCCCACTCTGCTCAAGACCCCCATCGTACGCAACGGCAAGGTGGCCACCGTGGGCAACCAGCCGGAGGTTTGGAAGGGCTGGGAGTAAAAGAAAAAGCACCCCGACGGGGTGCTTTTTTTAGTCCTCTTTTTCTGCCGGGACGAAAGCCTGCCAGGGGAGCACATCGCTGAGCTCGATGAGTACAGGGGAATAGCCGCCCAGGTTGTCGTAGCCGGGGTTGTTTCGGGCGGGCACACTGGAGGGGGTCACGATGGGCAGAGAGACCACCAGACTGGTGCCTCCGTCCTGACCGCTCTGGGCAATGATGACCCCTCCGTGGAGGGCGGCGATCCGCTGGGCGTTGTACAGGCCCAGACCGGCTCCCTCCCCGGGACGGGGGATATCCTCGGGAGCCTGACCGGAGAAGAGGGTGGCCAGACGGTCCTCGGGGATGCCGGCACCGCTGTCCTTCAGAGAGATAATGACCCGGCCCTTCTCGGCGTGGAACTTCATCTGGACAAAGCCCTCCTTGCCGGCGGCCCGGATGGCGTTGGAAACCAGAGCCAGGAGCATCTGGGTCAGCAGAGACTTACTGCCCTGGAAGCCCAGGTTCTGGACATTGCTGGTGTAGTCAAACCGCACCCCGGCCAGATCGGCCAGCCAGGCGGCCTCCTGGGCCATACCCTCGCAGACCATGGCCAGGTCAAAGCCCTCTTCCCGGGGGAAGATCTTGTCGTTGAGCTCCTGGGTCAGCTCGGCCTGACGGGTCAGCCGGAGCATCTGGTAGACCAGGCGGGTCTGGTTGGCCAGCTCCTGCTGGAACTCACCGGTCAGCTGCCGGTACTCCATCATCCGCTTCATCTTCCACTGGACGGCGGTAAAGTTGGACAGGCACTCCCGCATCCGGTGGACGGAGTTGGAGAAGGGATGCTTCTGCTCCTCCGGATCAGGCAGGGCCCGCAGGACCAGCAGGTCACCGCCGTCCATGGGGGAGGCCGTCACACGATAGGAGTGCCTGCCCAAGGCCACCTCCATGGTCTGGCCGGGGTGCTCTGCCAGGGCAAAGAGCAGGTCCAAAGGAAAGTCCTCTTCGCCCAGGAGCATATCGCCCACTTCATTGTACCAAACCAGCTGGCCGCCAAACAGGTAAAACACCGCCTCAGGAAAGGTCCCGAACAGGGGCTCCAGGCGGGAAGAAAAAAGTTCCATGCTGTCATCTCCTTTTGCGTGGGATTAGGATGACCCGGCGTATGCCGGGAAATTACACTGTCAGGAAAGTATCCCCGGGAGTCTCTTCCCCCGGCGGGATATTTGCTCTAGTTTAGCAAATGATGGCAGGATTGACAAGAATTTTGTCAAAAAAGGTCGTGGGATTAAGGGAACTTTTTCTGTTGAAGGGACTTCCATCTTTGGGGAAAGAGGAGTATAATGGCATTAAGTATGCTGGCTCGCCGCCAGCACAAAACGACAATGATTGATTCGGAAAGGATTTTGGTTGACATGAGTATCAAAGTCGGTATCAATGGATTTGGCCGTATTGGCCGTTTAGTCCTCCGCCTGGGCGTGGAACGCCCCGACATCGAGTTCGTAGCTATCAACAGTCACAGCCAGACCCCCGACTACATGGCATACTTATTAAAGTACGACAGCGTCCATGGCCGTTTCCAGGGCGAGGTCGATTGGGAAGGTGATTACCTGATCGTCAATGGCAAGCGCATCCGCGTCTTCAACTGCGAGGAGCCCCACGAGATCCCCTGGGGCACTGTGGAGGCCGAGTACATCATCGAGTCCACCGGCAAGTTCACCACCGCAGCCAAGATGAAGGGCCACCTGGAGAGCGGTGCCAAGAAGGTCCTGCTGACCGCTCCCTCCAAGGACGACACCCCCATGTTCGTCATGGGCGTCAACAACGCATCCTATGACAAGAGCATGGACTTTGTTTCCAACGCCTCCTGCACCACCAACTGCCTGGCTCCCGTGGCCAAGGTCCTCAACGATGCCTTTGGCATCAAGGAAGGCCTGATGACCACCGTGCACTCCATCACCGGCAGCCAGAAGACCGTGGACGGCACCTCCAAGAAGGACTGGCGCGGCGGCCGTGCTGCCTCCGGCAACATCATCCCCTCCTCCACCGGCGCAACCAAGGCCGTGGGCAAGGTCATCCCCGAGCTCTCCGGCAAGCTGACCGGTATGTCCCTGCGTGTGCCCACCCTGGACGTCTCCGTGGTGGACCTGACCGCAACCCTGGAGACCCCCGCCACCTATGGCCAGATCTGCGACGCCATGAAGGCAGCTGCCGAGGGCCCCATGAAGGGCATCCTGGACTACACCGAGGACGATGTGGTCTCCTCCGACTTCCTGGGCGACAAGCACATCGCCATCTTTGATGCCAAGGCCGGCATCTCCCTGAACGACCACTTCGTGAAGGTAGTGGCCTGGTACGACAACGAGATCGGCTACTCTGCCAAGACCGTGGACCTGCTGGAGTATATGTACAAGGTGGACCACGAGTAATTCATTTCCTGTCCTAAACTTAACAGGCCCGAGGGATTTCCCTCGGGCCTGTTTATCCTGTCGAAAAAGGCAAGCCTTTTCCGACACAGGGGTTTGCAGCCTGCTGCATCGCATGAATTGTGCACCTGCGGCACACAATTCCCACGTTTGCAGGCTGAGAAGTGTTTTCTGGCACGCACAGGTCGCGCCAGAAAACGTACTTGATTTTATTTCGCCGCTGCGACGGCGAAACTCTACGAGGTTTTTTGACACGCTGACAGGCCCGAGGGAACCCCTCGGGCCTGTTTTGTATTGTCATATCCTCTGTAAAAATGATATAATTACTGTGCACGAGCGGCAGCCAGGTCCATGAGTTCCCGTTCCCCTGCCCACTCCACAGGATAGGGATAGGACTTGCCCACCTTTTCATACTGCTTTCGGATCTTTTCCGCCTGGTCCCGGTCCTGCTGGGCCAACAGGGCATAGGCGTACCGGGTCCGCAGGACGGAGGGGAACTTCTTCATATTTTTCATAAACTTTTTCTGGCCCTTGGTATACATCCGCTCCAGCCGCTCGGGGCGGTTTTCAAACAAAAGCTCGCAGTACATGAGATCGCAGGTGAGGAGATTCTGATAGATCCCCATGAGGGCAGTTTCCCCGGCAGTCAGCTTTGCCATCTCCTCCCGGGCCGTCTGGAACCTGTGCTCATCCATGAGCCGGTTGCACCGGAAAACGGCCAGCACGGCGATGAGACTGTTCTTCATGCCTGCCTCATCGGGAAGGGCAAACCACTCCTCGGGCATATCCCTCAGCCGGACTCCCTGGGCCTGGAGAGCCGCCATCTTCATCTGGATCCAGAAGGCCCGGAGGGCCGCCGGGTCTTTCCCCAGAGCCAGAGCGTTGTGGCCGTCGTTGTCCACGGCCCCCATGCGAAGGGGGATGCCGTTGACCAGGGCGTAGACCAGGCCGATGAGGGCGGCCATCAGGAAGATCACGGGCCAGATGGCCAGATCCCGGGTCAAGGCAAACAGACCGAAACACAGGACAGCGGAGATCAGGTTCAGGATGGAACCGCCCAGGTTATACAGGGTCACCGGGAGCTTCCCCTCCACCATGTCGGGCGGGTCCATCAGGCACTGGCCGCCGGTCCCCGCCAGGGAGAGCCGCTTGAACCGGAGTTTCCCCTCCTGTTTGATCCACATAAAACTGGCCACCCGGAAGGACGAAAACCGGTAGCCAGACAGAAGGCCGAAGACCAGGTGTCCCCCCTCGTGGACCACGATCTGGAGAAAGAGCAGGGCATAGAGCACCAGGATCATCCCGGCAAACCGGAGGATCATCTGGCCGAGGCCTGCATCCGGGGATGCGATCGTCAGATGGTCTGCGATCATCACCCCGCAGACCCCGCCCAGGGCCATGAAGACCAGAAGCATCAGGGCGCCCTGCCAGGGTATTTTCTTTTTCTTGTTTTTTGCCATGGGTATCCCTCCCGGGGTATTCGTTGGCTTCATTCTACCACGATTCGCCTATCCGCACAATAGGCAGAAAGGAGGCCGGCCATGCGCAGGCTCACCCTGACCGTCACCCCGGAACAGGCCGGGAAGGACGTAAATACCCTTCTGCGGAAGGAACTGCACCTGTCCGGCTCCAGCGTCCGCCGGGCGAAACAGCTTCCCGACGGCATCCTCCTGGACGGCCGTCCGGTCTTTACCAGCGCCCGGACGGCAGAGGGCCAGACCCTGTCGGTCTTTGTAGGGGACACGGTTTTCAGTGAACAGATCCAGGCTGTTCCCGGTCCTCTGGACATCCTCTATGAGGACCAGGACCTTCTCATCATCAATAAGGATGGCTACACCCCCGTCCATCCCAGCCAGGGCCACCACGGGGACACCCTGGCCAACTTCCTCATGGCATACTATGACCAGATCGGTCTGCGGGCCGCCTTTCATCCCGTGAACCGTCTGGACCGGGGGACCTCCGGCCTCATGGCGGTGGCCAAGCACCCCCACGCCCACGAGCTCCTCCAGCAGCAGCTTCAGGACGGGCGGCTGACCCGGACCTATCTGGCGGTGTGCCAGGGGGTGCCGGACCCATGGACCGGTACCGTGGATGCCCCCATCTGCCGGGAGCCCGGGTCGGTCCTGCGGCGGATGGTCTCCCCCGAGGGAGCCGATGCCCGGACCCACTACGAAGTGTTGGCGCAGAGGGGGGGCCGCAGTCTGGTCCGCCTCCAACTGGAGACCGGCCGCACCCACCAGATCCGGGTCCACATGACCCACATGGGGTGTCCCCTGGTGGGGGATTTCCTGTACGGCACCGAGACGGAGGAACTGCCCGACCGGTTTGCCCTCCACTCGGCCTCCATTCGATTGTTCCAGCCCGTCACCGGGGAGGAGATCGCCCTGGAGGCACCGCTGCCCGAAGAACTGATACGGCTTTTCTAACGCCCCCTCATCCGTCCCGGCTTCGCCGGGCCACCTTCTCCCCAGGGAGAAGGCTAATTCAAATCCATCAGGAGGAACCCCTGTGAATCCTTTATCCAACCTTCCCATCCCCCTGCTGGCCTGGTACCGGGACAACGCCCGGGACCTGCCCTGGCGGCGGGATCCGGACCCCTACCGGGTCTGGGTCTCCGAGATCATGCTCCAGCAGACCCGGGTGGCCGCCGTGCTGGGGTACTTCCAGCGGTTTATGGAGGCCTTTCCCACGGTCCGTGACCTGGCCGAAGCCCCCGAAGACCAGCTCATGAAGTTCTGGCAGGGCCTGGGCTACTACAGTCGGGCCCGGAACCTGCAAACCGCTGCCCGACAGATCATGACCGACTTCGGCGGGGTCTTTCCCACCGATCATAAGGACATCCGCTCTCTGGCCGGGGTGGGGGACTACACCGCCTCGGCCCTGGCCTCCATCTGCTTCGGCCAGCCCACCCCCGCCGTGGACGGCAACCTCCTGCGGGTGGCCGCCCGAATCATGGCGGATGACACGGACATCACCACCGCCAAGGGCAAGAAGCACTTCACCCAGGCCCTGACCCAAATCATTCCTCTGGCCGAGCCGGGAACGTTCAACCAGGCCATGATGGACCTGGGGGCCATGGTCTGCCTGCCCAACGGTGCTCCCCTATGCGAGAAATGCCCCGCCGCTGATTTCTGTCAGGCCCGCATCCAGGGCCGCACCGGGGAGCTCCCCGTCCGCCCCCCTAAGAAACCCCGTAGGGTGGAGGAGCGGAAGGTCTTCTTCCTCTTCCACCAGGGAAAGGTGGCCCTTCGCCGCCGTCCCGCCAAGGGTCTGCTGGCCGGGCTGTGGGAATACCCCAACACTCTGGCAGAGGAGGCTCCCCCCATTCCCGATTTGGACCTGGTGTTTGCCGGGACAGGGGCCCACATCTTCACCCACGTAGAGTGGCGGATGACCGCCTGGAAGGCCTGTCTGGACACCCCCGATCTGCCCGAGGGCTGGGTCTGGGCCGACCGGGCCGCTCTGGCGGACCGGTACGCCCTTCCCAGCGCCTTTGCATCCTTCGGATCTTTGGTGGAGGAGGAACTGCCATGACCTTTGACCTGACCCGCTGTACCCTCTGCCCCCGGCAGTGTAAGGCCGACCGCACCACCGGTAAAGGCCGCTGCCGGATGCCTGACCGCCCCGTTCTGGCCCGGGCCGCCCTTCACCACTGGGAGGAGCCTCCCCTGTCCGGCACCCGGGGTGCAGGCACCGTCTTCTTCTCCGGGTGTTCCCTGGGGTGTATTTTCTGCCAGAATGACTCCATCAGCCAGCAGGACTTCGGCAAAGAGATCACGGTTCCCCGTCTGCGGGAGATCTTTTTTGAGCTGGTGAATGCCGGAGCCCACAACATCGACCTGGTGAACCCCACCCATTACGCCCACGTGGTGGCCGAAGCCCTGGAAGAACCCCTGCCCGTGCCGGTGGTGTGGAATTCCGGGGGATATGACCGGACTGAGACCCTCCGGGTCCTGGAGGGGAAGATCCAGATCTATCTGCCTGAGGATAAGTATCCAGACTCCGCCGGGGCAAAAAAATATGCCGGGGCGGAGGACTACCCCGAGACCGCCCGGGCCGCCATCCTTGAGATGGTCCGCCAGACCGGGCCCTACCAGATGGATGAAGATGGCATCCTGAAAAAGGGGGTCATCATCCGCCACCTGATTTTACCGGGCCGTTTGGAGCAGGGCAAGGCCGTCATGGACTGGGTGGCCGGGACCTTCCCGCCCCACACCGTCCTCTTCTCCCTCATGAGCCAGTATACCCCCTGGGGCAAGGCCGCGGACTACCCCGAGCTCAACCGCCGTCTGCGCAAGAGTGAGGTCCGGGCGGCGGCCGCCTACATGGCAAACTTAGGGCTGGACGGTTTCTCCCAGGAGGAGAGCGCCGCCAAAGCCGAGTACATTCCCAGCTTCGATCTCACCGGTCTATAATTTTTTGTATAGGAAACCCGGATCCGGGCAAGAATAGCCTGTGAAGGGGCCTCACGCCGAGGCCAAACTACCACAGGGAGGTTTCCTATGAAGCAAAAACGCACCCAGCACCGGGGCGACTTCATGGAGGGCAAGGGCTTTTACATCATCCTGTTCCTCTGCGTCGCCGCCATTGGAATTTCCGGCTATTATCTCTTCAGCGGTCTCACCGGCCCCGCCGGGGGCTTTGGACCGGAGTCTGCGGTCAGCGGTCAGGCGGAGATCCGGCAGGAGGACCCCGCTCCCTCCCAGACCGAGCCTCTCCCGGAGGAGACGGTCAAGCCCCAGCCGGATCCCACCCCGGCTCCCCAGCCCAAGGAGGAGGTCCCCGAGGATGCCCCCACCTCCACCGCCTACGTCTGGCCTGTCCAGGGAGAGGTCCAACGGGACTTCAGCCTGGAGGTCTTCGCCTATGACGAGACTATGGGGGACTGGCGGACCCACTCCGGCCTGGACATCTCCGCCCAGGTGGGTGCCCCTGTGGCCTCCTGCGGCAAGGGAACGGTCACCGATGTGAGCCGGGACCCCATGCTGGGACAGACGGTCACCGTGGACCACGGCACAGGGATGCAGAGCTACTATGCCAATCTGGCCGAGGATGTGAATGTCCAGGTGGGGGACGAAGTCTCTGCCGGGACCGTCCTGGGGACCGTGGGGACCACCGCCCTCTCGGAGAGCAGCACCCCCAGCCATCTGCATTTCGAGATGATCGAATACGATGTCTCCATCGATCCCCTCTACTATCTTCATTAAGAAAAGGGCCTGTTGCAAAACGATTTGCAACAGGTCCTAATGCGTTAAATCGGTCCCGAAGGGATACCACACCTGCCCTGCAAGGGCAATTTCACTGGGGCTGCTGCATTTTGCAGCGGCCTTTTTTTCTCCCCTTTCCAAGGTAGGGTTGCCATTTGAGAAAAAGAATCGTATAATATAGTTATCTATGCGATTCGATGCAGATGGGAGGTTTTTTCATGGCTGGTGTTCTCGGCATCTATGTCCACATCCCCTTCTGCAAAAGCAAATGCGATTACTGCGATTTCTACTCCCTGGCCGGTCATGAGGAACAGATGGACCGCTACCAAAAGGCCCTCATCACCCACATCAAGGCCATGGCCCCTCTCTGTAAGGGCCGGTTGGTGGACTCCATCTACTTCGGCGGCGGTACCCCCTCCTACTACGGCGAGAAACGCCTGCGGGAGCTGCTGTCCCTTTTCCATCACCAGTTCACCATCAGCCGTCAGGCCGAGGTCACCGTGGAGTGCAACCCCGACAGCGTGGACTGGCGGTCTATGGCCCGCCTGCGCAAGGCCGGAGTCAACCGCATCTCCCTGGGGATGCAGACCGCTGACTCCCAGCAGCTCCGGTGCATCCACCGCATCCACACCCACCACCAGGTGGAGCAGGCAGTGGCCGACATCCGCAAAGCCAGGATCGAAAACCTCAGCCTGGACCTGATCTACGGCCTGCCCGGTCAGACCATGTCCCACTGGGAGGACACCCTCACCGCCGCCCTGGCCCTCCAGCCGGAACACATCTCCTGCTACGGCCTGAAGGTAGAGGAAAACACCCCCCTCTTTACCCGGGTAGCCGAAGGACTCTCTATCCCCGACGGGGACGAGCAGGCAGACCTCTACCTGCGGGGCATCGAGATCCTCCAGGAAGCCGGGTATCACCAATACGAGATCTCCAACTTTTCTAAGCCCGGCAAGGAATCCCGCCACAACCTGAAATACTGGATGGGCCGGGAATACCTGGGCTTTGGCCCCGGTGCTCACTCCTATTTCGGGGGCCGCCGGTACGCCTACAGCCGGGACCTGGATGCCTACCTCCACAGCATGGCTGCCCGGGAGGACCTCATGGAGGACCTGCAGACCATCAGCCCGCCGGAACGGGCCCGGGAATACCTCCTCCTGCGGATGCGCACCCGTCAGGGCATCGAGGAGTGGGAGTACCGCCGGGAGTTTGGCCTGAACTTCGAGCCCATCAACCACCGCCTGGAATTCTTTGAGCGGTACAAGTGGGTGGAGCAGAGCGATCAACATCGCTGGCGGTTCACCCCGGAAGGCTTCCTCCTGTCCAACACCCTCATCCTGGACCTGTTGGAGATCCAATCCAGCACCCTCACCGAACCAAAGTCCTGGACCGACCTGTTCCCAACCAATCGGTCCGGTTTAGAATGACCCCTAGAAAGGAGAACCCCGCATGAAGTACATCCTCATCATCGGCGACGGCATGGCTGACAACCCCGTCCCCTCCCTGGAAAACAAGACCACCCTTCAGGCCGCCAACATCCCTGTCATGGATGCCCTGGCCGCCAAGGGTGAGGTGGGCAATGTCATCAACTGCCCCGGCGATCTGCCTGCCGGCAGCGACACCGCCATCCTCTCCATCTTCGGCGCAGACCCCAAGGTCTGCTACACCGGCCGCTCCCCCCTGGAGGCAGCCGCCACCGGCATCCAGCTGAAGGCCGGCGACGTGTCCTACCGCTGCAACATGGTGGCCTATGAGGACAACGACCTGCCCTTCGAGGAGAAGAAGATCCTCTCCCACTCCGGCGGTTCCATTGAGGGCGACCAGTCCATCCGTCTGGTCACCGACCTCTTTGCCGACCCCCGCTTCCAGGCCGCCGCAGAAAAGGCCGGCATGATGGTCCACCCCGCCCCCTCCTTCCGGCACATCGCCGTCCAGAGCCAGGCCAACATCACTGGCATCTCCCTGATCCCTCCCCACGACCACCTGGGCGAGGTCATCGGTCCCCTGCTCCCCTCCGGCAATGACAACGCCGCTGTGCTGAAGGATCTGATGAAGCTGGCCCACCAGGTGCTGGACCGCCATCCTGTGAACGAAGAACGCCGGGCCCAGGGCAAGCTCCCCGCCAACGGCGTGTGGTTCTGGGCAGAGGGCAGCGCCGTAGAGCTGGACCCCTTCTATGACAAGTATCAGAAGACCGGCACGGTCATCTCCGCCGTCCCCCTGTGCTTCGGCATTGCCCGCCTGTCCGGCCTGGACATCCGGGAAGTGGAAGGGGCCACCGGCGAGCTGGACACCAACTACGAGGGCAAAGTGGCCGCCGTGCTGGAGGAGCTGAAGACCCACGACTTCGTGGCCGTCCACGTGGAAGCCCCCGACGAGTGCACCCACAACGGTGACCTCCCCGGCAAGCTCCAGGCCATCGAATGGCTGGACAGCCGCGTGGTGGGCCCCATCACCCAGACCCTGGACCAGGAGGGCACCGATTACCGCCTGCTCATCCTGTCCGACCACAAGACCCTGACCGCCACCCGGGGCCATGACGGCGATCCCGTCCCCTATCTGCTCTACGACAGCAGAGTGGACTCCGGTCTGGGCCTTCCCTACTGTGAAGAATCCGGCCTGAAGGGACCTGCATATCCCGAAGGCGCACCGGTTCTTATGCATAAACTATTTGACATGTAAGCACCATACCACTACCAAAGAAAATGGAGGAACTCACAATGAACAAGATTGCTTTTTCCCCCGCTGACATCCTGCTGCCCGTTGACTGCGGTCTGACCAAGTGGGCTGTCGTGGCCTGCGACCAGTACACCTCTCAG
The DNA here is from genome assembly GCA_017502545.1 of Ruminiclostridium sp. Taxonomy (GTDB): domain Bacteria; phylum Bacillota; class Clostridia; order Oscillospirales; family Oscillospiraceae; genus Evtepia. The sequence goes on along the minus strand of JAFVUT010000126.1, from coordinate 150 downwards.
CCCGAGTACTGGGAGCGCGTGGACCAGTATGTTGGCGAGGCACCCTCTACCCTGCGTCTGATCCTGCCCGAGAGCAAGCTGGAGAGCGACAACGTGGAAGAGGAGATCGCAAAGATCAACCAGACCATGGAGGACTACCTGAAGGAAGAG
>JAFVUT010000125.1 GCA_017502545.1 Ruminiclostridium sp. | reverse complement strand
GGTGTTGATGGCTCCGCAGCGGACCAATCGGGCCTGGCCCCGGTCGGCCTCCAGAATGCCGAAGCCCACGATGGCATAGCCCGGGTCGATGCCTAGAATGCGCAATCCCTCTCCTCCTCTCGTTACATTCTCGAACTGTTGTACTATTATACCACAGGTATCGGTGGGACTGCAAGGGGAAACAAAATGAGACCGCTGCAAAATACTGTTGCAGCGGTCTCAAAAAACGATTGAATTATGCGTTCAGGCGGGCTTCCAGGTCGGCCAGTTCCTTGGCCAGCTCCTTGGGCAGCTTGTCCCCGAACTGCTGGTAGAAGTCACGGATGCCTTCCACTTCCGCCTTCCACAGGTCACGGTCCACGGACAGCAGGCCCTCCAGGGTCTCGACGTCCAGATCCAGACCAGCCAGGTTGATGTCCTCTGCCTTGGGCAGGTAGCCAATCTCGGTCTCCTTGGCGTCGGCCTCGTCGAAGCAGCGCTTCAGGATCCATTCCAGAACACGCAGGTTCTCGCCGAAGCCAGGCCAGATGAAGTTGCCGTTCTCGTCGGTGCGGAACCAGTTGACGTTGAAGATCTTGGGCTGGTTGGGGATGATGTTGCCCATGTCCAGCCAGTGCTGCCAGTAGTCAGCCATGTGATAGCCGCAGAAGGGGATCATGGCCATGGGGTCACGGCGGGTCTCACCCACCTGGCCCTCGGCAGCGGCAGTCTTCTCGGAGCCCATGATGGAGCCCACGAAGACACCGTGGTTCCAGTCACGGGACTGGTAGACCAGGGGTGCGGTCTTGGCACGGCGGCCGCCGAAGATGATGGCGGAGATGGGCACGCCGGCGGGGTTCTCAAACTCGCTGAAGATGCAGGGGCAGTTTTCGGCGGGTGCGGTAAAGCGGGAGTTGGGGTGAGCAGCGGGACCCTATGCGGTCTCGGGGCTCCAGGGGTTGCCCTTCCAGTCCAGGGCATTCTTGGGAGGATTCTTGTCCAGCTTCTCCCACCACACGGTGTCGTCGTCCAGGTTCAGGGCCACGTTGGTGAAGATGGTGCCCTTCTGGGTGGTGTACAGAGCGTTGGGGTTGGAGTTCAGGTTGGTGCCGGGGGCCACGCCGAAGAAGCCCTTTTCGGGGTTCACAGCCCACAGGCGGCCGTCCTCACCCACACGGAGCCAGGCAATGTCGTCGCCCACGCACCAGCACTTCCAGCCATCCTTCTGATAGCCCTCGGGGGGGATCAGCATGGCCAGGTTGGTCTTGCCGCAGGCGGAGGGGAAGGCACCGGTCACATAGCGGACCTCGCCCTGGGGATTCTGGATGCCCAGGATGAGCATATGCTCGGCCAGCCAGTCCTCCTGACGGCCCAGGTTGGAGGCGATGCGCAGAGCGAAGCACTTCTTGCCCTGGAGCACGTTGCCGCCGTAGCCGGAGTTCACGGAGACGATGGCGTTCTCCTCGGGGAACTGGACGATGTAACGCTTCTCGGGGTCCAGGTCTGCCTTGCAGTGGAGGCCCTTGATGAAGTCGGGGGAGTCGGCCAGCTGGTCCAGGATGGCCTTGCCCACACGGGTCATGATGGCCATGTTCAGAACCACATAGATGGAGTCGGTGAGCTCGATGCCGTACTTGGCAAAGGGGGAGCCCACAGGACCCATGCTGTAGGGGATGACATACATGGTGCGGCCCTTCATGGCGCCGCCGCAGATCTCATCCAGCATGGCGTGCATATCAGCAGGGGCCATCCAGTTGTTGGTGGGGCCTGCATCCTCCTGCTTTTCACAGCAGATGAAGGTACGGCCTTCCACGCGGGCCACGTCGCTGGGGTCGGAACGGTGGAGATAGCAGCCGGGCAGCTTCTCCTGGTTGAGCTTATAGATCTCGCCGGTGGCGCAGGCTTCTTCCCGCAGGCTCTCCAGCTGCTCCTCAGTGCCGTCGATCCAGACCACCTGGTCGGGGGTGGTGAGCTTGATCTGCTGGTCGATCCATTCCAGCACGGCCTTATTCTTGGTCAGTTCCACGATAATGCCCTCCTTGCGAGCAAATTCACTTTGGTATTACAGTCATTATAGCCCTTTTTGTCGAAGGTCTCAAGGCACATTCTACACAAACTCTCATGGATACCACAAGAGTTTCTCATGGATAAGTATCACAAATGACGCAATTTCTCCGTCAAATTGGCAAAATCTTCAAAGCTGAGCCGCTCTCCGCGAATGGACTCCTGCAGTCCACTATCCAGAATGGCCTGGCGGAGGGCATCCTTACTGACCCGGCTGCCCATGAGGGTGACCAGGCCGTTCAGGAGGGTCTTTCTCCGCTGGCCAAAAGCCGCCCGGACCACCTGGAAGAAGAGCTTGGGATCGGCCACCTCCACGGGGGGCTTGCCCCGGACATTCATACGGATGACCGAGGAGACCACCTTGGGGGCGGGCAGGAAGCAGGAAGGGGGCACATCGTAGAGGAGCTCACTGTCGGCATAGTACTGGCAGAGGACGGTGAAGGCCCCGTAGTCCGCCGTGCCGGGCTTGGCACAGATCCGCAGGGCCACCTCCCGCTGGATCATGACGGTGACCGCCTGGAAGCACTGGGCCTCCAGCATGGCGGTGATGACCGGGGTGGTGATGTTATAGGGCAGATTGGCGCAGGCCACCACCGGCAGGCCGGGCATCTTCTCGGCGCAGAGGGCGGCGATGTCGGTCTTCATGATGTCCCCGGGGACGATCTCGGCGTTGGGGTAGTCGGCCAGGGTCTCGGCCAGGACGGGGTACAGGCGGGCATCCAGCTCCACGGAGACCACCCGATCTGCCAGCTTGGCCAGCTGCTCGGTGAGGGGGCCGATGCCGGGGCCCACCTCCAGCACGCCCAAACCGGGTCCTGCCCCGGAGGCCTCGGCAGTCTGCCGGGGCACCCATGCCTCGATGAGGAAATTCTGCCCCATACTCTTGGAGAAATGGAAGCCGTGTCGGCCCAGCAGTTCCTTGATCTCTTTCTGATTGGTCAAATTCATGGTGACATCCTCTCCTCTGTTTTTTTCTATCTTACCATAGGGCGACAGGGTTTGCAACGGCATAGAATGGGGCAAAGGAGGGATCATTTTGCCCATCATCTATCTGTCCCCATCCACCCAGGAGTTCAACCCCTATGTGACCACCGGAACCGAAGAGGATTGGATGAATCGTCTGGCCGACGCCATGGAGCCTATGCTGACAGCTTCGGGGATCCAATTCCACCGGAACACCCCGGACATGACCGCCGGGTCCTCCATCCGGGCCTCCAACGCCGGGACCTATGACCTTCACCTGGCCCTCCACTCCAACGCCGCCGGGGAGGGAAAGGCCGGACGGTATCGGGGGATCATCGCCTTTTACTATCCCGGCAGTCCCCGGGGGCAACAGGCCGCCCAGCTCATCATCGACGAGCTGAAGGCCATCTACCCCCTGCCCGACCTGGCCCGGACAGAGGCCACCACCACCCTGGGGGAGGTCCGACGGGTCCGGGCTCCCGCCGTCCTGCTGGAGCTGGGATTCCACGACAACCGGGAGGATGCCAGCTGGATCACCGGCAACCTCCAATCCGCTGCTGAGGCCATCGTCCTGGGGGTGACCCGGTTTTTCGGCCTCCCCTTCTTCCCTGCCAGTCAGCCGGTACCGGGACGGATCAGCTACGAAGGCGGGGCGGTGAGTGTCTACGACCGACCGGCCTTCTCCGCGCCCAAGGCCTTTCTCTACGACGGGGCCCCGGTGGAGATCCTGAACCGCTACCTGGACTGGGTCCTCATTCGATTCGGGGAGGAGCTGGGGTATGTGCCGTCGGCCTTCATTGCAGAAGGATAGGCTTTTACAATGTTCATAATTTGTTCATGCTAAGTTTGAAATTTATACACTTCTCTTGACTTGTCCTGTGGTATGATAACACCGTAATAAAAGTAATGATTGACTACTTCCTCTTTTCTCTCTCTTCCTAAAATATACGCAGGAAGCCGGACGCAGACGCGCCCGGCTTTTTGTTTTGTGTGAAGGCAGCCTCGCAGAGTTTCGCCGATCCATCGGCGAAAAAAAGTTCCATCTGCTTTTCGGCAGGACATGTGCCTGCCGGAAAACACCTCTCGGCCTGCCAGTGTGCCCAAAGGGCGCGCGCAGCAGGCCGCACACTCACATTCGAGAGCCCAACGAAGTGGGTCTCGAATGTCAAAAAATAACCGCCGAGGCGAACGCCTCGGCGGTTTGTGTATACTTTAGAGCTTGCGTCTGCGGACCTCGGAACGGGTCCGGCGGAACACCTTGACCATGAAGTACACGATGGTTACAAAGTAGGGTAACCCGAAATACGTCAATG
>JAFVUT010000124.1 GCA_017502545.1 Ruminiclostridium sp. | reverse complement strand
GGATGCTGGGCATCCTCCATGAAGTTGGGCAGAAGCCCAATGAAGCGGGCCTGCGGCCCATGAAGTGCGGCTTGCAGCCGCATGAAGCTGCCCCTTTGGGGCAGTTGTGGTGTCCCTTCGGGACCATTGGAATGAAAAAAGGCGAGCTGCATTGCAGCTCGCCTTTCGTTTTGCCTCGCAGAGTTCGCCATCCGCAGATGGCGAAAAAAGTCGGATATATCATTTCCGGTGACATGCGCATCGGAAATGATTCTTCTCAGCCCGCAAACGTGCGGCCGTGGCCGTGCGCTGCAGCGGGCTGCAATCCTCCACTTTTGGGATGTGCAACGAAGAGAACAGCAATCAAACTCCCTCGTTTGCTATGTTATCGAAGGAGGGAAAAGGGGAGGGCACATCCCAAAAGTCTTTATCGGATATGTCCGTTGCCGGTGATGACGTACTTGTAGCTGGTCAGCTCCTCCAGGCCCATGGGGCCCCGGGCGTGGAGCTTCTGGGTGGAGATGCCCATCTCACAGCCCAGGCCGAACTGGCCGCCGTCGGTGAACCGGGTGGAGGCGTTCACATAGACAGCTGCGCTGTCCACCATGCGGGTGAAGAGGGCGGCAGCGACCGGGTCCTCGGTGATGATGGCCTCGCTGTGGCCGGTGGAGTGGGCATTGATGTGGGCAATGGCCTCCTTCACATCATCCACCACGGCCACCGCCAGGATGTAGTCCAGGAACTCGGTGTCGAAGTCGTCGTAGCTGGCGGGGATGCCGGGCATGATCTCCAGGGCTCTGGGGTCCAGACGGAGCTCCACAGGCTCCACACCGGCCTCAAACCGCTCTCTGCCCAGTTTTTCCCGGATCATGGGCAGGAAGTCCCGGGCCACGTCCTTGCTCACCAGGCAGACTTCGCAGGCGTTGCACACCGAGGGGCGGCTGGTCTTGGCGTTGTTCAGGATGGTGATGGCCTTGTCCAGGTCGGCCTTGCCGTCCACATAGATGTGGCAGATGCCGGTGCCGGTCTGGATGCAGGGGACCTTGGCGCTGTTCACCACGGTCTGGATGAGGGAGGCACCTCCCCGGGGGATGAGCAGGTCGATGTAGCCCACGGCCTGCATGAGCTCGTTGGCGCTGTCCCGGCTGGTGTTGGTCACCAGGCTCACCAGGGCCTTGGGGAGGTCGTGGTGCTCCAGGGCCTTGTGGAGGGCGGCCACGATGGCGGTGTTGGAGTGGATGGACTCCTTGCCGCCCCGGAGGACGCAGACGCTGCCTGCCTGGAAGGTCAGGCTGGCGGCATCGGAGGTGACGTTGGGCCGGGATTCATAGATGATGGCGATGACCCCCAGGGGGACGGAGACCTTCTTCACCTCCAGGCCGTTGGGCAGGGTGTGGGTGGAGAGGGTCCGGCCCACGGGATCGGGCAGGTCTGCAACCTCCAGGATGCCCTTGGCCATGTCCTGGATCCGGCCCTCGGTGAGGCGCAGACGATCCTGCATCACGGGGGCGATGGTGTCCTGGGCGGCCTCCAGGTCGATGCTGTTGGCGGCCAGGATGGCCTGGGTGTCAGCTAGGAGGCACTCGGCCATGGAACGAAGGACGGCCTTCTTCTCTTCCGTCGTGAGACCTGCCAGGGCGGACTTGGCGGCCCGGGCCTCCTCCAGGAGGGGTCGGGTGAACATCAGGTCGGAGGGGTCGGGGGCAAAATCACTCTTGCCCTTGGGGGGCTCATAGCCCTCGTAGGGGACCTGGGTATAGCAGCTGTCGTCCATCGGCAGATTGGGGTCAAAAAACATGGTTAACCTCTCTTTCCGCGGAAGCGGCTGCCCACGGGCTTACCTTCCGCAATGTCGTACAGGATGGCGGGTTCGGCTCCGTTGGCGATGACCATATCGCAGCCGGATCTGGTGCAGATGGAGGCCGCCTGGAGCTTGGTGGCCATGCCGCCGGTGCCCAGGCCGGACCCGGCTCCGCCGGCCAGGTCCCAGAGCTCCCGGGTGATCTCGGGGATCTCGGCAATGAGGGTGGCCTCGGGATGGGTGTGGGGGTCGGCGGTGTACAGGCCGTCAATGTCCGACAGGAGGATCAGCAGGTCGGCCTCCATGCTCACCGCCACAATGGCCCCCAGGGTGTCGTTGTCGCCGATGCCCAGCTCCTCGGTGGCCACGGTGTCGTTCTCGTTGATAATGGGCAGGGCCTTCAGGTCCAGGAGCCGGTGCATGGTGTTTTTGAAGTTCTCGAACCGGTCCGGGTGGTCCACGTCGTAGGCGGTCAGGAGGATCTGGGCCACGGTGTGGTTGTGCTCGGTGAAGAGCTTGTCGTAGGTGTACATGAGCTCGCACTGGCCCACGGCAGCGGCGGCCTGCTTGGTAGGGGTGTCCTCGGGCCGGTGGGGCAGGGAGAGCTTGCCCACCCCCATGCCGATGGCACCGGAGGAGACCAGGATGATCTCGTGGCCGGCATTTTTCAGGTCGCTGAGGACCTTGCACAGCTCCTCCACCCGGCGGATGTTCAGCAGGCCCGTGGGGTGGGCCAGGGTGGAGGTGCCGATCTTCACCACGATGCGCTGGTGTTTCAAGGTATCACTTCCTTCTATGAGAAAAGGGGAGCAATCCCCCAAAGTTTCTGGATCACTCTCCATTCTACTCCATGGACCGGGGGCTGTCAACGACTGGAATATCTCAGGACAAAGCATCGAAACCCCGCAGAGTCTTCATGCACCCAAGCAAAGGCTCCCTCTGACGAGGGAGCTGTCGCGAAGCGACTGAGGGAGAGATAACGGGGGCGAAAGGATATTGCAAACCTGTCCCGTTGCAGTATCTCTCCCTCCGTCTCGCCTGCCGGCGAGCCACCTCCCTCGTCAGAGGGAGGCGAATCATTTTCATCTGGAAGAAAACCGTTGAGTTGTCAACTAAATGGTTGACGGCTCAACGGTTTTCTGCTATCATGGCCCAGAGGTGTTGACTATGGCAAATTGTGTTGGCAGAGTCCTGACCCGTCTGGCCCGGAAATGCCAGATCGCGGTGGGCAGCGCATTACAGCAGTATAACCTGACGGCGGCGGAGGAACCCTTCCTCATGGCCGTTCTGAACAACGAGGGCTTTACCCAGGAGGAGCTGACCGCCTACATCGGGGTGGACAAGGCTGCGGCCTCCCGCACCGTCCGCGGCCTGGAGGAAAAGGGTTTTCTCACCCGCATCCAGGACCCCAGGGACAAGCGCCAGAACCGGGTCTATCCCACGGAAAAGGCCATAGAGATCGGTCCTAAGGTCCGCAAGGAGCTGTACAAGATCAACCTGGCCCTCACCGAGGCTCTCACCAAGGAAGAGGACGACATGGTCTACGCTCTGCTGGATCGGATCGAAGAAAACTTCAAGCCCTGAGGAGTGTGCGCCATGGCAGAGTTTTACACCCGATTTATCAAGGAGACCTTTGGTCCCGACGGCAGACTGACGGACTGCACCTATGACTACCCCGAGAACTTCAACTACGGCTACGACGTGATCGACCCCCTGGGGACCCTGTACCCCGACCACCTGGCCATGATCTGGCAGAACGACCGGGGGGAGAAGGCCCGGCTGACCTTCGGGGACGTGAAGCGTCTGAGCAGTCAGACCGCCAACCTGCTGGCCTCCCGGGGTCTCCGGAAGGGGGACACCCTTATGGCCGCCCTGCGGACCCACTGGGAGTATTGGGTGGTGGCCATCGCCGCCCACAAGCTGGGGCTCATCCTGTGCCCGGTGTACTATCGCCTGACCCGGGAGGACTTCGCCCTGCGGATGGAGACTGCCGAGGTCAAGGCGGTCATCTGCTGCCCGGAGGGGGATACCCCCCGGGACATTCTGGCGGCGGCGGAGCAGACCGGCGTGAGCCTGCGCTTCTGCCTGCGGGAAGAGGCGGGCTTTGAGGACTTCCATGGGGCCATCGCCAGCCAGCCTGACACCCTGGACCGGGTGGACACCCGCTGGCAGGAGCCTGCGATGGTGTACTTCACCTCGGGCACCACAGGCCGGCCCAAGGCCGTCCTCCACAACCACGCCTTCCACCTGTCCCACCACTACGGTTCCCGGTATATGCAGGACGTCCACCTGGGCTCCCGCCACTTTGCCACCGGGGATTCCGGCTGGGAGGTGGTGTCCGGCACCAAATTCTACGGCCAGTGGCTCCACATGGGGACCCTGCTGGTCTTTGACTACGACCGTTTCCCCCCGGACCAGGTCTTGGCCTTCCTGGCTGAGAACCGGGTCACGGGGATCATGGCCCAGCCCACCGTCTACCGCATGATGCTGGATGTGGGTATGGACCGATACGACCTGTCCTCCCTGACCAACTGCGCCGTGGGGGGAGAAAAGCTTCAGGCCGATGTGGCCCAGCGGGTCATGAATCAGATCGGCCAGCCCCTCTACGAGGGCTATGCCCAGTCTGAGACCGGCCTCATTGCGGCGGTGTCCAAGAACATGGGCCGCAAAGAGGGGGCTGTGGGCAAGATCATGCCCAAGTACCACGTGGAGCTGCTGAAAGAGGATGGCACCTTCGCTTCCCCCGGGGAGGAAGGGGAGATCGTCATCGTGGCCGACGGGGGCCGTGCCCCGGAGGGGGTCACCATGGGCTACCTGAAGGACCCCGAGGCCACCGCCAACCTGTGGGACGGCAGCATCTTCCACACCGGCGATCTGGGAACCCGGGATGAGGAGGGCTATCTCTTCTACCGTGGCCGGGCCGACGGCATCATCAAGACCAAGGGATATCGGGTCAGTCCCATGGAGCTGGAGGAGATCCTAGCCCATCACCCGGCGGTGTATGAGAGCCTGGTGGCCGGTGTCCCGGACAAGGACCTGGGCCAGAAGGTCACCGCCTACATCCGCCTGGCAGAGGGCTATGCCCCCGGCGAGGCCCTGGCGGAGGAGATCATGACCTTCCACAACAGCCGCTGCGCGGGCTTTAAGAAGCTGCGGGCCCTGCATTTCGTGGGCCCCCTGGCCCGGAACGCCAACGGCAAGATCATTCGCAATCAATTCAAGGAAGAGAGATAAAAACCTCTCGAAAAAGGCGTTGTCTTTTTCGACAGAGAAAGGAGGAGGACCATGGCACTGCTGGAGCTGAAGGACGTGAATGTGTCCTTCTCCTTTGCTGACGGCACGTCCTTTTACGCCCTCCGGGACATGAATCTGTCCGTGGAGCAGGGGGAGCTGGTGGCCCTGGTGGGCCCCTCGGGCTGCGGCAAGACCACAGCCCTGAACGTCCTGGCCGGTCAGGTGGAGCCTGTCTCCGGGCAGGTCCGGCTGGCGGGAGAACCCGTCAAGGGGATGCTCCCCTCGGTGGGGTATATCTCCCAGGCGGACACCCTCCTGCCCTGGCGGACCGTTCTGGACAACGTGGCCCTGGCCATGGAGCTCCGGGGGATGCCCAAAAAGGAGAGGCGGGAGATCGCCCGGGACCTGATGGCCAAAATGGGCCTGTCCGGCTTTGAAAACAGCTATCCCCGGGAGCTCTCCGGCGGCATGAAGAAGCGGGCGGCCATTGCCCGTGTCCTGGCGGTGGACCCGGCCATCCTGATGATGGATGAACCCTTCGCCCCTCTGGATGCCCTCACCCGCCAAAAACTCCAGGACGACATTCTGGACCTGTGGGAGTCCACCGGCTGCACCATCCTCTATGTGACCCACGACCTCACCGAGGCCATCGCCCTGGGAGACCGGGTGGTCCTCATGGGGGCCCGTCCCGGCCGGGTGGTCAAGGAGTATCCCATCGATCTGCCCCGGCCCCGCCGGGTCATGGACGTAAAGTTTGAACCCCATTTCGCTGAACTGGAGAAGGCCATCTGGCAGGACCTGAGCAGCGAGATCCAGAGAGGGGAGGGTCAGCGGTGAAGCGAAAACTCTCCCTCATCAGTCCCGGCACCTGGACCCTGGTGGTCCTGGCTCTGGCCATCCTGGCCTGGGAGGCAGGCGCTGCCGCCGGAGCGGTGGACGTCTTTTTCTTTGGCAGCCCCAGCCTGGTCTGGGCGGAGTTCTGTGAGATGGTGGAGAAGGGCTCCATGGCCCGCCACCTGTCCGCCACCCTTCAGGAGGCCGGACTGGGCCTTCTCATCGGCGGCGTGCTGGGCACCCTGGCTGGTCTGGGTTTGGGGATCCACCCCCGGGTGAGTCGGGCTCTTATGCCCCTCATGACCGGTCTCAATGGCCTGCCCAAGCTGGCCCTGGGCCCCCTCATCATCATCTGGTTCGGCATCGGCCTGAAGTCCAAGGTGCTCATTGCGGTGCTCATGGTCTTTTTCGTCTTTGCCTTCAACCTCTACTCCGGGGTGAACAGCGTGGAGCGGGAGCTCATCACGGCAGTCCGTCTGCTGGGGGGCACCCGGCAGCAGATCCTCCGGAAGGTCATCTGGCCTGCCAGCATCCCCTGGCTCCTGGCCAGCCTGCGGACCGGCCTGGGTCTGTCCATCTCCGGCGCCATCGTGGGCGAGTACCTGGGGGCCGGACGGGGCATGGGCTGGTTCATCTCCAACGCCGGCGAGCGGTACGACGTGAACCAGGTCCTGTGCTGTGTGGCCGTCCTGGTGGTCCTGGTGATGCTGCTGGACGGTGTGGTTCGCCTGCTGGAGCGGAAGCTCCTCCATTGGCGATAAAATAGGCTCCCTCCCAGAGGGAGGCGGAATCTTTGTGTTCATTACCGCCTTGCGGTGTGATAGAGTATTACAATGAAAAGGAGAACCCAACATGAAGAAGTACATTGCACTGTTTCTGACCCTGGTGCTGTCTCTGGGCATGCTGGCCGGCTGCGGCGGCGAGACCACCGAGCCTGCTGAGGACACCGCCGGTGAGACCGAGCAGGTGGAACAGACCGGCGAGCTGGAAAAGATCGTCATCACCGAGCAGGTCCGCGGCTACCACTGGGCACCCGCTTACCTGGCACAGACCCTGGGCTACTTTGCCGAGGAGGGCCTGGAGGCTGAGTTCCAGACCATCAAGGGCTCTGACGCCACCGTTCCCGTTCTGGCCGGTGAGGCTCAGTTCTGCCTGAAGGGCATTGAGACTGCGCTCATGGTCAACGAGGCTGGCCAGGGCATGAAGATCCTGGCATCCTTCACCCAGAAGTACCCCTACAGCCTCATCGGCGCCAGCGAGGAGTATGCTACCCTGGAGTCCCTGGCAGGTGGCACCGTGGCCGGCGGCCAGAGCGCCAACAGCGGCCCCTACTCCTTCGCCATGGCCTGCATGAACAAGGCTGGTCTGGTTCCTGACACCGACGTCACCGTCATCACCATGGCAAGCTCCGGCTATGCCGCAGCCATCGACGCAGGTGAGCTCCAGGCTGCTGTCTCCGCCAACCCCTGGTCCGCCAAGAAGCTCCAGGAGGCAGGCGGTGTGGTCATCGTGGACGGCACCGATGACGCTGCCATCCAGGAGATCATCGGCCCCGCTACCTATGAGCTCTTCGTCCTGATGGCTTCCGACGAGTACCTGGCTTCCAACCCCGAGACCGTCCAGAAGGTCATGAACGCCGTGGCCAAGGCCATGCAGTGGATGGAGACCGCCACCCCCGAGGAGATCACCGAGATGCTCCTGCCCCTGTTCGAGGGTGCAGATGCTGAGATCCTGTACGATGCCCAGTACGACAAGGAACGGGGCATCGCCAACTACACCGGCTATCACTCTGAATCCGGCTTCCAGGCAGGCGTGAACCTGACCAAGCTGGCCGGCGGCATCACCACCGACATGACCGAAGAGCAGATCTACGACGAGTCCTTCCTGGACGCAGCCTGGGCAAATCTGGGCAAGTAATAGATGATAATAAGCTCTCCCTCTGGGAGAGCTCGGAGTG
>JAFVUT010000123.1 GCA_017502545.1 Ruminiclostridium sp. | reverse complement strand
TGATCCTCCCCCTGCCGGTGTTGGGGAAGGATGGAATGGTCCACACTCCCCTGAGCCGGGAGGGAGTTGCTCTGGCCCGGGTATTGGATCCCATGAGAGCAGGGCAGGTCCTCTGCGGGGGCCTGGTCTCTCAGCCGGTCCGCCGGGCAGGGGAGGAGAGGGGCCTTCGGGTCTTTGACTACTATGCCCGGGAGGAGTGCATGGTGGCCAATGCGGTCCCCACTGCGGAGGGGGCCGTCCAGGTGGCCATGGAGCAGCTGCCCTTCACCCTCCACGGGGCACGGGTGCTCATCCTGGGCTTTGGTCGGGTGGGGAAGCTCACTGCCCACCGGATGGAGGCCCTGGGGGCACGGGTCACGGTGGCGGCCAAGGGCTACGAGGACCTGGCCTGGGCGGCGGCCTACCACTATGAGAGCATCCGCCTGGAGGAGCTTACCTGTGAGTTGGGGGGCTTCCAGCTCATCGTGAACACCATCCCGGCCCGGGTCCTGGATGCCCGGCGGCTGGCCTGGGTGGACCCCACGGTCTTCATCCTGGACCTGGCCTCGGCGCCGGGGGGCGTGGACCGGGCCCGGGGAGAGGAGCTGGGGCTTCATATCCTTCAGGCGCCGGGCCTTCCCGGGCGGACGGCCCCGGTCACTGCCGCCGGAGCCATCCGGGACTCGGTCTATCATATTCTTTGGGAACTGGAGGAATGACCATGGAGGAGATCAGGGTGGGGTTTGCCCTCACCGGCTCATTCTGTACCTTGGAGAAGACCCTGGCAGCCATGGAGGAGACTGCCCGGCGGTATCCCAATATCCTGCCCATCCTGTCTGAGGCAACTGCCGGGACCGATACTCGCTTCGGCCGGGCAGACCAGTGGCAGGAACGCATCGCAGAGATCTGCGGCCCTGGTTACATTGGTTCTGTCCGGGAGGCGGAGCCCATCGGACCAAGAAAACTGCTGGATGTGCTGGTCATCGCTCCTTGCACGGGGAACACCCTGGCCAAGCTGGCGGCAGGGATCGCCGACACAGCGGTGACCATGGCGGCCAAGGCCCACCTGCGCAACGGACGGCCCGTGGTGGTGGCGGTGTCCACCAACGACGGTCTGGCGGGGGCCGGACGGAACATCGCCGAGCTCATGTGCCGGAAGCACTACTACTTTGTCCCTTATCGGCAGGACGACCCCGAGGGAAAGCCCACCTCTCTGGTGGCAGACATGGCCAAACTGGCCGACACGGTCACCGCTGCCCTGGAGGGAAAGCAACTCCAGCCGGTCCTGCTTGGCCCTGTATCGACATGAAAAAAGGACCCGACATTTTGTCGGGTCCTTTTTTGGATGTTTGGGAATCATTCAGCCATAGCGCGGTGCAGGAAGGTCACGATCTGTGCACGGATACAGCTGGAATCGGGAGAGAAGGTGGTAGCGGAGGTGCCAGTGGTGACGCCGGTCTCCACAGCCCACAGGACAGCATCGGCGAAGTAGGCGTCGGCTGCCACGTCGGTGAAGGGATTCTCAGCCTCATCATCTGCTGCGGGTCCGCCTGCGTTGCGCCACAGGAAGGTCACAGCCTGGGCACGGCTGATGGTGCTGTCGGGAGCGAAGGTGGTGGCGGAAGTGCCGGTGGTGATACCGTTCTCCACGGCCCACAGGACAGCGTCGTAGTAGTAGGTGCCCTCAACCACATCAGAGAAGGGGTTCTCGGTGGTGGTGGGAGCAGGCTGACCCTCGGCACGCCACAGGAAGGTGACCACCTGGGCACGGGTGCAGGGGCTGTTGGGGGAGAAGGTGGTGGGGGAGGTGCCGGTGGTGATGCCCTCTTCCACAGCCCAGACCACAGCCTCTGCGTAGTACTGGTCAGCGGGGACATCCACGAAACCGGTGTTGGTGACGTAAGCCTGATCGGTCAGCATGCTGGAGAAAATGAAGTTGCTGATAAAGGCGTATTCGTCACGCTGGTGGGCCTTGTTGGTCAGGGTGTTGGCGGACAGGACGATATTGATCTCATTGCCGCTTGCATCCGGGCCCTGGTAAGAGAACATCTTCACACCCTTCAGGAAGGCATTCAGGCTGGCCTGGTCGCCGTTCAGGAAGCCCTCCATGGGATAGTCGCCGGTGCCCTGGACCAGGACCTGTGCGCCCACGGGCAGGGAGGTGAAGTATCTGGTGCCGTAGCCGTAGAAGACGTTGTCGCCTTCGTTGATGTAGCTGGCGTTCACCAGGGTCTTCTCGGGGTATTCCACGAAGCCCAGGCAGTCCATACCGTCAGTGGAGCCGGTGGTCACAGCCACCAGATTGTCGTTGACAGACTTCACGGCGTTGTTGGTGTAGCCGATGTAGGGGATGCCTGCCTTCACGGCAGCCAGACCGGAGGCATCCAGACCGTTGGCACCGATGACGGCGGTGGCCTTGGAAGCATCGGTGGTGGTGTTGAAGTTCATGATCTCCATGGCCATACGGTCATAGTTGTAGGCCTGGTTGGTGACACGGGTGGTGTTCACATAGCCGGCAGCGGAGGGAGCGGCGGCAGCGGCCCCGCCGTTGATGTAGACGGTGGGTGCGGCTTCAATGGTGTAAGCGGTGATCTCCTCATCGGCGATGCCGGTGACGGTGAGGATGTACTGGCTGCGGATGGTCAGGTAGTCGGTGTAGGAGCAGATAAAGTCGCCCTCATACTCACCCTCGGTGATCATGGCCACAGGCTTTTCTGCCTTCAGCAGGGCGTTCACGGCGGCCACAGCGTCCTCGGAGACGTTGGAGATGATCACATCGCCGTTGATGTCGCCGGAGAACTGGGTCTTTGCGTTGGTGGACAGATAGGTCAGGGCAGTGTCATAGTCCAGGGTGGTGCCTACGGCAGCAGCGATAGCCTGGTAAGCCGCAGGTTCTGCGCAGGTGACCATGTCGAAGCCGCGGGTGTAGTTAAAGGCGGTGATGCCCTCGGAATAGAGTTCGTTCCAGTCGCGGATGACAGTGCCCTGGTACAGAACGCCGTTGGCCACGGCACGCTTGGCCTGATACATGGTGACCACCATGGTGCCTTCGGGATAGGTCACGCCGTCATAGGTGAAGGAGGCGGTGGAGATGCCGACCTTCACGTCGTTGCGGGTCAGCCACTGGATCATGTCATAGGCGGCCTGGAGGTTGGACTGATTCACGCTGTCCAGGGGGATGATGTAGCACTCGGGGAAGAACTGGCCGTTCTGACCTTCTCCGTCATAGGCGGGACGGAACAGGTCGGCCTCTGCGCCGATGGTGTCGGCGGCATCCACCAGCCAGGCACCCACTTCGGTGTCGGTATTCTGGTTGTTCAGGCAGCGCTTATAGATCTCCAGCTGGTTGGTGAAGTAGCCGGTCTTGTTTTCAGCAACGTACTGGGACAGACCCACCAGACCGTAGCAGGCAGCGTCGGTGGTGGGGTCGGAGTAAGCGGGCAGCTCCACGGTGTAGGCCACGCAGCCCTGCATCATGGCGAACTGGGGGGTGTAGGAGGTGGACATATCGTCCCAGGGGGCAGCCCACTCGGCCTTGCCGCTGGCATCGCTGGTCAGATAGTCACGCATGGGGATGACGTAGCTGTTGTAGTCGTTGTTGTTGGCCACAGCGGCAGCGCCGAAGGCCTCGCCGCCGGTCATCAGGTAGTTGGACAGCAGGTCATACTCGAAGTTGGGTTCATGGGGAGGGGAGCAGGGCTCTGCCTGGAAGGCAACCACCTGGCCGTGGAGCTCCAGCAGGGTGACGGGGTTGTACATACCGATCATCTGCTGCATGTTCTGGGTCTCGGCCTGGGTCTGGAAGGAGTTGTCCCGGTTCAGGTCGTAGCCGCCGGAGGAGTAACGGGTGACATACATACGGCCTTCCACGTTCTCCTCGGGGACCAGGATGAAGAAGACATCATCCAGCAGGTCATCCACGCTGACGGTAGCAACTGCCTGGGTGTAATAGGTGTCCAGATCCACATAACCGGAGTTCTGGCTGCCCTTTTCCACGCTTTCCTCGGGCAGGATGCCGCCCAGGAAGTTGACGTTGTCCTCGATGAGCTCGGAGGTGTGCAGACCCAGAGCATCCCGCTGCTGGGCCAGCTTGGCAGAGCCTGCCTCGGTGAAGCCGGTGAGGGTGTTGTAGTCGATGGTCTCGCCTTCTACCAGCAGCTGAGCAAACTTCAGGATGCCGTCAGCGGCGGCTACTTCGTTGGCGTGGATGTTGGAGTAGACCACAGGGACCTTAT
>JAFVUT010000122.1 GCA_017502545.1 Ruminiclostridium sp. | reverse complement strand
GCTCCTCGCCGATGACTTCCACTTCTTCCTCCAGGTCCTCAACGGCCAGGCCGATGTCTTCCAGAATGTCGATGATCTTGGAGATCAGGTTGCCCTCCTTGGAGGGATCCTTGTCCAGATCCAGGCCGTCAGCCAGGCCCTTCAGGTAAGCAACCTTCTCAGTGATGGTCATAGTCATAAATCCTTTTCCTTTCTGAAATATGAGTTGTGGGTACGAAACAGGCCCAACAGGGCATACTCCCGTTGAGCCTGTCGAAAAAACTAAATTTTAGCCCTTTGCGCGCTCCAGGTACTCGCCGGAACGGGTGTCAACGCGGATCTTGTCGCCGATGTTGATGAACAGGGGGACCTTGATCTCAGCGCCGGTCTCCAGGGTGGCGGGCTTGGTCACGTTGGTGGCGGTGTCGCCCTTGAAGCCGGGGTCGGTCTCGGTGACTTCCAGATCAACAAAGGTGGGGGGCTCCACGGAGAAGATCTTGCCCTTGTAGCTGGAGATCTTGCAGATCATCTCTTCCTTCACGAAGCGGAAGCTGTCGCCCAGCAGTTCGGGAGCGATGGGGATCATGTCGAAGCTCTCCTGGTCCATGAAGTAGTACAGGTCGCCGTCGTTGTAGCTGTACTGCATGTCCTTCTTCTCCACGTAAGCGTTCTCGAACTTAGCGGTGGGGTTGAAAGAAGTTTCGGTGACGGAGCCGGTGATGACGTTCTTCATCTTGGTACGCACGAAAGCGGCACCCTTGCCGGGCTTAACGTGCTGGAACTCGATGACCTGCATAACCTGGCCGTCCATTTCAAAGGTCATACCATTACGGAAATCGCCTGCAGAAATCATAATATTCATCCTCCAAACAAAATTGGTTTTTCACTCATATAAGCTCTACTATTGTACAATACCTTGGGCCGTTTTGCAACGGTTTTCTGTAAATCGGGCCCCTTCTTTCCGGGATAAATTCCTCAAAGAGCCTCCAAATCGGCCAGATACTGATTTTTCATCACCAACGCATCTACATCCTGCGTTCCCGCGCTCTCGCAGATGATGGTGGGAGTCCATCCCCGGCGGGCCAGCTCCCGGCAGAGGGGGCGGTAGTCGGGGCCAAAATCATCCTGGCCGAAGGTCAGGTGTTTGGACTCGCCCCCCTTGGGGGTGAACTCGATCATGGAGAAGTGGCTGTGGAAGACCCTGGCCCGGTCCGGGCCCAGAACTTCCTCCATCCGGTCCAGCATCCTGGCCGTCTCCTCCTGGCCCTCCAGAAGGCCCAGGGAGCGGGCGTAGAGGTGGCCGAAGTCCACGCAGGGCAGGAGGCCTTCGCACACGTTGGAGAGAGCCAGGACCTCCTCCAGGTCCCCCAGCTGGTTGATCTTACCCATGGTCTCGGGACAGAGGAGAATATCCCCGTAGCCGGCATCGTCGCACCGGCGGCGGAGCATCCGGAAGGACTCCTTGGCGGTGGCCAGAGCGGCCTCCCGGGACCGCTTCTGAAGGGCTCCCGTGTGGATGACCACCCGTCCGGCCCCCATCCACCGGGCCACTTCACAGGCCGCCAGGACGTAGCCTGCGGTCTTCTCCTGGCTGTCGGGATCGGGATTGGCGGGGTTGACAAAGTAGGGGGCGTGGAGGGACAGGGCGATCCCCGCCAGGGCGGCCTGGGTGCCGATCTCCCGGGCGGTGGCCTCCCCCACGTTGACCCCCTTGCCGCACTGGTACTCGTAGGCCTCCAGGCCCTTGCCCTTCAGCCACAGGGGCATATCCCTGGACTTTTTATAGCCCTCCAGGGCGAAGTTCTCCGGGTTTCCGGCGGTGCCGAATTTCGCTCTCACAGGGTCCCTCCCTCTTTGGCCCGGGTGCGGAAGGGGGTCTCCACCCCGTACCGGGCACGGCGGAAGAGGGTGCCGAACTCAATGGGCTTCACCATAAGGGTCAGGACCCCGGCGTTGTTGCCCCCCCAGATGTCGGTGAAGATCTGGTCCCCTACGATGGCAGTCTCCTGGGGTTTTCGCTCCATCTGAGCCATGGCCCGCCGGAAGCCGCCGGGCTTGGGCTTGCCGGCATGACCCATATAGGGGACCCCCAGGGCCTCGGCAAACCGCTTGGCCCGGCCGGGCTTGCGGCTGTTGGAGAGGATGAAGAGGGTGATCCCGGCGGCCTTCAGCCGGTCCCGCCAGGCCCGGATGTCATCGGTGGGCAGTTTCTGGGAGTAGGGGATCAGGGTGTTGTCCAGGTCGGCCAGCAGGAGGGTGACCCCTCTGGCCCGGAGCCGTTCTATATCAATGGTATAAATGCTGTCAAAGAGATAATCAGGTACTAAATTCACAGGTTCTCCTTCTATCTGGCCCAAAGGCCGCATAGGTTGATTGGAACATCATTCATTATACACGGATGCACCACGATGAACAAGGGGGAACCTCTCATGAAGCAGTATCTTCTCACGCCGCCCCATCAGGCCGTTCAGGCTCAGGCTCTGGGGCTGCCCTTAGCTCACATGGCCTTTCAGCTGGACCGGCAGGGCCATCTGGTCCAGGCCGGGAACCCCCAGGGCGGGCTCATGCTGGTGGGTGTCCCGGAGGCCCCGGAGGGCTCTGCAGACCCCGGCCAGGCTGTTCGGGAGATCCTGACCCTCTGTACCAAGCGGGGCTTCCTCGGGGTCATCCTGGACCTGGAAACGGCCCCTACTCCCTACCTGGCCAGGCTGATCCGGGGACTGGATGATGGCCTGGCCAAGGCCCGGAAGGGGCTCTTCCTGCCGGAGAGCTACAGCGCCTACAGCCAGCGAGCTTTTCTCTACCTGTCCTCGGCCATTTCGGGCGGGTCCCTGGAGGCACGGTTGAAGGAGGCTGTGGAGACCTACGGCCCCCAGCGGCTGACCTTGAGCCTCCACCGGACCTGCCGGGACTTTTTCCTGCCCTCTCCCGACGGCCAGGGGCGGCCCATGCCCCTGGAAGAGCTCCAGCGACGGATGGACCGGCTGGAACCCCGGGTCTTCTTCTCCCCCCAGCTGTACGCCCGATACTTTACTTACATGAGCCGGGACACCGGGGCACACTTCGTCCTCTTTGACGACGCTGAGACCTTGCGGAAGAAGCAGGACCTGGCCCTCTCCCTGGGCATCCGGCGTTTCTTCTGGGTGTACCCGGAGGTGGAGGACATCTGCGGGGAACTCTTCTGACGGGCGATAGAAAAGTCCTTTGCCTCTCGTTCCGCCCTCTCAGTCACCTTCGGTGACAGCTCTCCCAGAGGGAGAGCCAAGTCATGCGCCGCAGGCTCTGCCTCGGAAAAATTCGGAGCCCAACGAAGTGGGTCCGGGATTTCGGATATAAAAAAGACCTGTCCAAATACATGGACAGGTCTGTTATGCTCATTAATAGTACTTTTTACGGTTCTTACGAGCGGCCTCAGACTTCTTGCGGCGCTTCACGCTGGGGCTCTCATAGTGCTCTCTCTTACGGACCTCGGCCAGGACGCCGGACTTGGCACAGCTACGCTTAAACCGCTTCAGAGCGCTTTCCAGAGATTCATTTTCTCTCACGTGGATTTCAGACATTCGTTTTCCCTCCCTCCGAAGTGGTGAGTTGCTCTCACGCACCAAAAGGGCCATCGTTAATATATGGCTTTAACAGTGATATTATATGCAATCCCCACGGTATTGTCAAGAGAAATCTTTATGAATTTCCCGCTTTCTCAAGCCTTGGGCTTCAGGATCAGGTTCACCAGCTTGTTGGGCACGTGGATGACCTTCACGATCTCCTTACCTTCCATGAGCTTGGCGATCTTGGCATCGGCGGTGACCACCTCCAGGACGGCGGCTTCCTCGCTGCCCATGGGGACGGTGACGGTGGACTTCAGCTTGCCGCCCACCTGGACTGCGATGGTGACCTCAGAGGCAATGGTCTTGCTCTCGTCGTAGACGGGCCAGGAGGAGGTGGTGGCAAAGCCCTCGAAGCCGAAGTGCTCCCACAGCTCATCGGCCAGGTGAGGCGCGAAGGGAGAGACCATCTGCAGCATGGTCTTGAACTCAGCCTTGTTCACGCCCTTATCGTAGAACTGGTTGGTCAGGGTCATGAGGGCTGCGATGCCGGTGTTGAACTTCATGTTCTCGATGTCGTCGGAGACCTTCTTGATGGTCTTGTGGACCAGGGCTTCGTTATCCTTGGAGTACTCGTCGCCCTCAGCCACATTCTCAGCCAGGTTCCAGATGCGGTCCAGGAAGCGCTTGCAGCCCTTGACGGCGTTGTCGGACCAGGCAGCGGCCTTCTCGAAGTCGCCGATGAACATGATGTACATACGCATGGTGTCTGCGCCGTACTGGGCAATGACGTCGTTGGGGTTGACCACGTTGCCGCGGGACTTGGACATCTTCTCGCCGCCCTCGCCCAGGATCATGCCGTGGCTGGTGCGCTTCTTGTAGGGCTCAGCGAAGGGGACCACGCCGATGTCGTACAGGAACTTGTGCCAGAAACGGGAGTACAGCAGGTGCAGGGTGGTGTGCTCCATGCCGCCGTTGTACCAGTCAACCTGACCCCAGTACTCCAGAGCTTCCTTGGAAGCCAGAGCCTCGGTGTTCTTGGGGTCCATGTAGCGCAGG
>JAFVUT010000121.1 GCA_017502545.1 Ruminiclostridium sp. | reverse complement strand
GCACAGTACACTTACACTTTCGACAAGTGGACTCCCGAAGTTGTAGCAGTGACGGGAAATGCAACCTATACTGCTTCTTACACGGCCATCAGTAAGTTTGCCAGCCTGACCATCTGTAAGAATGTTACTGGCACAACAGATGCAGACCAGAGGTTTATCTTTACAGTAGCAGGAGGCGATCTCCCGAATAATGGTATGCAGGTTATCGTTAAGGGGGGCGAGAGTGTCACCATCAACGGCTTAGCTGCTGGGCAGACCTATACTGTCATCGAGGATACATCCTGGTCCTGGCGTTACAAACTGACCAGTGTTGGCTCCACGGGAACAACGACAACGAATTCTGCAACAGTCACTTTGGCTGCTGCCGACAACGCCACTGTCACCTTTACCAACGAGCGGAAAAACAATAAGTGGCTGACTGATTGCGCAGAGGCAGTAAACAACTGGAGTGACTTTGCCAGCGGTGTAGCAGCCGTGCTGGATCGTTTGGTGGACTGAGAGGAGGGGTAGACCATGAAACAGAAAAAACTGATGGCAGTGGTGTCCGTGGCTCTGCTCCTCTGCGCCGCTGTGGGTGGCACCCTGGCCTGGATGACCGCCCAGACCCCGGCAGTGACCAACACCTTTGAGGCTGCTGAGGTGGAGGTTACCATTGGTGAAGACTTCACAAGTGAGGGTAAGTCAAACATCAAACTGACGAACAGCGGAGATATTCCCGCTTATCTCCGTGCGGCGATCATCATGAACTGGGAGAAGGACGGCAAAGTTGTGTACGATAGCACTTGCCCCCTGCCCGACCTCACTGCGCTTGCCCTGGGCGCTGAATGGAAGATGATTAACGGTTACTACTATTACACCAGTGAGGTTGCATCCGGAGATACAACTTCTTCGGCCATATTTACTAACACGATAGCAGAACCCGATAGCAAGCCTGAAGGAGCACACCTCCAGGTCACCATCTTGGCTGAAGGAATTCAGGCAATGCCTGAGAATGCAATCCAGGAAGCCTGGGGCGTGTACCCCAGTAATGGCTGGAGCACCACAGCTCCCACACCCCCTGCTGAAAGTGAAGGAGGTGGCGCAAGATGAAAAAGAAACTCTTAGCCATCCTTGTGGCCGCCGCCCTTCTGGGCGGGCTCCTGGGCGTGTTTGCCGGAGCCCAGAACGACACCCCCGTGGTGGTCTTCGATGCCTCCAAGGGACAGTTCACCATCAAGGGCAACCTGATCCAGAAGAACGCCGATGGCGTCCAGACTTACTATCCCGATCTCTTCCCCGACCTGAAAAACATGATGCCCGGCGACTCCGCCACCCAGGACATCAAGGTCCGGGTGGTCAACGCCTCTGGTAAGCATGTCACCCTCTACCTGAAGGCTGAGACCACCGACGGTCAGCCTACCGTGGCAGACGAGTCCCCGGTCTACACCGAAGGTAAGCTGGTCTATGACAACAACGCCGACCCCACCAACAGTGATTACAACGTCCTCTTTGCCGAAGGAAACGCCACCCTCACTGTGGCCCTCCCCAACGGTGAGACCACCGACGGGGTCCTGGACGGCGGCGTGGTTTCCCTGGGCCGGTTCACCTCCAACACCGAGAAGGACATCACCGTCACCTTTGCCCTGCCCATCGAGGCGGGCAACGAAGTCGCAGGGCTTGTGGCCCACCTGGGCTGGGTCTTCACAGCGGAGGTCACCAACAAGAAGCCGGCTGAACCTCCTGCCCTGAACACCGAGGACCACTACGGCTACATCGTGGGTTATCCCGATGGCAACATGAAGCCCGACGGCAACATCACCCGTGCTGAGGTTGCTACCATCTTCTTCCGTCTGCTCACTGACGAGGCCCGTGACCTGTATTGGGCACAGACCAATGAGTATAGCGACGTGGCTCAGACCCAGTGGTTCAACAACGCCATTTCCACCCTGTCCAATGCGGGCATCATCAACGGCTATGAGGACGGATCCTTCCGACCCAACAGCCCCATCACCCGCGCTGAGTTCGCCAAGGTCGCAGTCAGCTTCTTCAGCTATGTGGACCGTGAGTATCAGGGCATCTTCCCCGACGTGCCCGAGAACAAGTGGTACGCCAAGTTCGTGGAGGCTGCCAGCGAGCTGGGTCTGATCACCGGCTACGAGGATGGTACCTTCCGACCCGAGCGGAACATCACCCGCGCCGAGGCCTGCACCATCGTCAACCGTACTCTGGACCGTTACCCCCATGAGGAGCACCTCCTGGAGGATATGATCGTCTGGCCCGATAACCCGGCCCCCGGCCAGCCAGGCCACCAGTGGTACTACGAGCAGGTCCAGGAGGCCACCAACTCTCATACCTACGACATGAAGACGGAGGAGACCTCCGAGTATGAGATCTGGCGCAAGCTTCTGCCTGTCCGTGACTGGCCTGCTCTGGAGAAGGTCTGGTCCGATGTAAACTCTGCCACCGGCGGTGACGTCATGAAGTAAATCAACAAAAAGAAGGAAGCCACCGGCCTCCTTCTTTTTGTTGTGCGCTTGTTTGAACATTCCCCAAATGTCTGACTACACGTTGAGATTGATCTATGTGTCAAAAGTAGTAGCGTCAAATGGAGATGGGACTTTTATTTTTCAACAGGGGTATACCCAACGACATATACCACTGCTTATGGTTCCAACAACGCCAGCAATTCCTCAGTGGTCATGCTGAGGATACTCCCCTCATTTTCGCCGGAGAGCACATCCAGAAGCTCCGCTTTTTGGTTCTGCAGGTCCAGGATCTTTTCCTCGATGGTGCCCCTGGCAATGAGCTTGTACACCTGTACGCACTGCCGCTGGCCAATTCGGTGGGCTCGGTCAGCGGCCTGGTTTTGTGCGGCCAGATTCCACCAGGGATCGTAGTGGATCACAACATCTGCGGCTGTCAGGTTCAACCCTGTACCGCCGGCCTTTAGGGAGATCAAAAACACGGAAGCACCCCCGCCGTTGAATTCCTTGACCAGCCGGGCTCGCTGCTCCTTGGGGGTGGACCCTTGCAGCGTAAAGTTGGAAATGCCCAATGTATCCAGCCGCTGGCGGAGGATCGCCAACATGGATGTGAATTGGGAAAACAGCAGGATCTGATGCCCGTTTGCCGCCATCCCGGCGCAAAGTTCCAGGCAGGCTTCCAGCTTGCTGGTTTCGCCCTCATAATTCTCAAAGCACAGGGCCGGGTCGCAGCAGATCTGACGTAATTGGGTCAGGGCTGCCAGGATCTGTAGCTTGCCTGTATCTCCCTGGGCAGACCGTGTGGCATTGACGGCGCTGAGATAGGTTTTCCGCTCGCTCTCGCCCAGCTCAATGCGGTGGATGTGCTCCATTTTGGGAGGAAGGTCTTTCAGAACGTCCTGTTTCATCCGTCGCAGGAGGAAGGGCTGGACCAGTTTGCGCAGCTGCGCTGCAGCATCGGGATTTTTACTTTTGATAATGGGCTTCTCCAGTTTTTCCACAAAGGCCTTGTGGGAGAACAGATACCCAGGCATTAAAAAGTCAAACAGATTCCACAGCTCGCTGAGCCGTTTTTCGATGGGGGTTCCCGTCAGAACAAACCGCTGGCGGCAGTTGATGGCCTTGACTGCCTTGGAAACCAGGGTGGACTGATTTTTGATGTGCTGGCCCTCATCCAGGATGCAGGCATAGAATTCCAGCTCTTGGTACAGCTTGATGTCCTGTCTCAGCAACTCGTAGGGGGTAATCCAAATATCCTGTGTTTCCGCCTCTTTGATGCGCAGAGCCCGTTCCCTGGCATTGCCGAGAATGACAGCCGATTTGATTTCCGGGGCAAACCGGGTCAGCTCTTCGCTCCAGTTCAGCACCAGGGAGGCCGGACAGACCACCAGGCTGGGGTGGTTGGTCTGCTGCCGATCCAGGGTTGCCAGAAAGGCGATGACCTGCAGGGTTTTGCCCAGACCCATCTCGTCTGCAAGGATACCGCCGAATCCGTAGTCCTCCAGCATCTTCAGCCACTGGAAGCCGACCTTCTGAGAGGGACGCAATACAGGTTCCAGGCGGGAGTGCAGGGTGTACTCACTCTCCTCAATGACCTTAAAGTTTCGGATCATATGCCGGAACTGACGGTTACGGGTCACATTCAGGTCTTCGCTTCCGGACAAGACGCTGTCCAGGTACAGTCCCCGGAAGGCAGGGATCTTCAGTGTTCCCTTTTCCAGTTCCTTTGGGGACAGTTGGAGCATATGGGCCATCTCTGCCAAGGTTTCGTAGGAACTGACCTCCAGGGTCGGGAAGCGGCCATCTTTTAATCTGTGATACTTCTTTCGTTTCAGCAGGCTTTGATACAAGGCGCCCAGTTCCTCGGGAGGGAACTATCCTGTGTCCAGGTCCAGGGTCAGCATGCCGTCCGACAGGGAAACACCAACGCTGGCTCTGGCTGAGGGGATCTGCTTTTTGCGCAGTGCATCCGAAAGATAGACCGAACCCTGCGCCTGGAAGCGGCGGATGCCCTCAGTCAGGAACAGATAGACTGTCTCCTCATTGGAGAGGAACCAGCCGTCTGCATCTTTGGAGAAATATTATTCTGCCAAAGTGGAGGACTGTTTCTCCCTGCGGATATTCCGGTGGATCCGTGGAGTTTGAACGGCGGGGATCCCTTCGGAGAGTTCTGATTCCCCATAACGAAAGGTCAGCTTCAAGGTTAGAATATCATCTTGCATATTGAACCAGAAGCAGGGCTCTGCGTCCTCCGGCAGATATTCCTCCAGAAGACCATCGGGGTCATCCACGGTAACATACCCATCGATCACCAGCAGGACATAGCTGCAAAAGGCGGGAAGATCCTCCAGAGCAAACTGTATTTCCGAGGAATCCTCAGAAAGCAAAGTAAGCCATCTGTAAGAGTATGAATCGCTGAGCTAAAAGCTCCGCCTTTAATAATGCCAGCACCACAATATCTGCAGTGCAATGAAACCTATCACAAACAGAAAATACAACAGGATACAGAACGGAACTATATTCCACCATAGAATGATTAGCGGTTCGACTTTCTTTTCAGCAAATCTGCAAACTTTTTCTCTTTGCTTCTCCTGGGCATTATTCAGTTTTGTAATCTTATCATCTTTTTCAGATGCCTGTTCTGCCCGCTCCTCTGCAAGAAGGGATGTTTTCTCCATCGCTTCTTGTAAAGTTTTTATTGTATCGGTCTGAGCATCAATCACGTCTTGCGCCTCGCTCAATTGTGTATTCGCTTGTCCGATTGGTATGGCAAGAACTCAGATGAACACACTGCTCTATTTCGGCATTGATTGATCATCCATATTCTTTTTTGTCGAACATTTAGCTTGTTGAATAATAACACTTTTCCGTAAATGACTGTTCTATTGCTGTGCATGTCTGATCCAACCTGCTTTACGGGTGTTTTCTCATTATCGAAAGCGGGCATGCTATACTCCCCAAAATAACCACAGGGAAACAGTTGCGGATTTATCGATTCTCTAAGCAGGGTTCCATATACTGCCACTCGCTAGAGAAGCCTGGCAGGCGTTTCTTACCAGTCAACAGTTCCTGCATTGCTCCCTGTTTGATGGCCTTTTTCTTGGCAATTTGCTTTTCAAGCAATCCGATCAGATCATCCATATCTGTGATTGCTTTTGCAATCCTGCGCTGTTCAGAAATGGGAGGAATCGGAATCTTTACATTCATTAGGTCTTGGGGATAAATTGCAGCCACACTGGTTGTTCCCTTTGCGATATTTTTCAATTCAGAAATTGCTTCTTTTGTATTCAAAATGGCATTGAAGAAAAATGGATCCACTCTCTCAGAATCAAATTCAAACCATAGTAAATTCAGGTTGTAGTATGCGCAGGGGAGTTCGTTCCTCCACACTGCAGTTTTTCCAACCAATTCCGGTGTGTTTCTTGTGTTGAATAAGACATCTCCATACTGTAATTGATCTACAGGATTTGGAATAATACCTCGTGTAACATATTCAATTTTATGGAGATCGATATATCCTCTAGACAAATTACCCATGGCCCAATTTGATAGCCTCAATAATCTGCTGATATTTTAGGCGACTCCGCGCATCGTTTTTGCACGAAAACAAATCTCTGCATTCCTCATATGTGACTTCCAGCGGATACTTCTTTTCGCTGTCATTGACAGGAAAGTATGCAGCGGGGGCAATTAGAAAGACATAAAATATGTCGTAAAGCTTTTCCTGAATACCTTGTTCGCCGCATTTCACATAGCGTTCATATTGCTGAGGTTGAGCAACGGCGGCTATTTTGTTTTCAATAAGCAGGGCTGCTTTGTGTCCATTGTGTTCGAGGACGATGGCCAAATCCGATTCGCCAAGTACCGGATCCACGAAAGAAACCTCTGCAGAAGCAATTTTATAACCAGCAAGAGAGGCGGTTTCAATCTTTTGAATAAACAGGTTCAGAAAATCGGGATTGACTGCGAACTCCTCTAGAAAGAGCAGGTCCATATCTCGCTCAGAAACTCCATTAAATCGAAACTCCATGGCTACCTCCTCTTGTGTCCCTGACAGACCCTAGCAAAACGCAGACAGTACTTCATTGAACCGTATTGGCAGGTTCCCTCGTATCCGCACCAATCACCAGCTATATTATATTGGTATACCACAATAGTGTCAATTCGAAGAGGTCGCCGCTATCGGCAAAATATATCATGATTTTGCGCAATGGTTTTCGTTGTGTTTTTGCCGATAGAGAGGTATAATATTGGTACAACAATTCTTGGAGGAATTCTGATGATCTATCTTTCTGTCGCGCAGATTGCAGAAAAATGGAATATTTCCGAGCGCAGTGTGCGTAGTTACTGTGCCGAAGGCCGTGTTCCTGGTGCCGTTCTGGTCGGAAAGACCTGGACGATTCCTGCCGATGCCGAAAAGCCGAGCCGTGCCAGGAGAAAAACTGCCGCACCTGCCACGCTGCTTGAAGTACTCAAGGCAGAGATGGCTGCAAAGCGCACGGGTGGTATCTATCATAAGATCCAGATCGACCTGACCTACAACTCCAACCACATAGAGGGTAGCCGTCTGACCCACGACCAAACCCGTTATATTTATGAGACGAACACCATCGGCGTGACCAGCGAGAACGTAAACGTGGACGATGTGATTGAAACAGCCAACCATTTCCGCTGCGTCGACCTGGCAATTTCCAATGCCAAAGCCGCTCTGACCGAGAAGCTCATCAAGGAAATGCATTTCATCCTGAAAACCGGAACCAGCGACAGCCGGCAGGCGTGGTTCGCTGTGGGTGACTACAAGCGGATGCCCAATGAAGTGGGCGGTCAGGAAACGGTGCTTCCGGAAGAGGTCTCCGAAAAAATGCAGGAGCTGCTCCGGGCGTACAATCGTAAGAAAAACAAGACCCTGGAGGATCTTGTGGACTTCCATGTGCGCTTCGAGCGGATCCATCCCTTCCAGGACGGCAACGGCAGAGTTGGGCGGTTGATTCTGTTCAAGGAGTGCCTCAAGCACAATATCGTGCCCTTCGTCATCGGGGAGGACTTGAAGCTGTTCTACTACCGAGGCCTGAAAGAGTGGGGAACGGAAAATGGATATCTGACCGACACCATGCTTACCGCACAGGACCGGTTCAAAAAGTACCTGGACTACTTCCGCATCCCGTATGCTGAGTGAAATATCGAAGCCCCCAACGTTGGTTCGCTAGCGTTGGGGCTTTTTTGCGCCCAAATGGGGCGAAAATGGGCTGTATTTTTGCAGGACTTTGATTTATGAGCGTCTGGTTGGGGGCCAAATCTGGTGATCAGCAGGGTGGCATGCAGTATTTCTATTAATGATAAAGAGAGACAAAAACGGTGCTCTCCAAACAGAACTAAAGGAGGATTCCTATGTCAAATTATGATTTTATGGCTCCGGCACGCTGGCCGGACATCCCGCACATCACCGTGGTGGACGCTCCCTGCGGGGCGGGAAAGACTTCTTGGGCCATCGACGAGATGGACCGAAACCCTCACCAGAGGTATATCTTCTGCACCCCCTTCCTGGAGGAACTCAAGCGTATCATACGGGACAGCAAGGTGCACTGCTTTGTTCAGCCTCTGAACTTTGAGAAGAGTAAACTGGAGCATTTCGAGGAGCTTCTGGCGCAGAAACGAGACGTCGTGGTGACCCACAGCACCTTCCTGAATGCTACCCCTCGGACCATGGAGCTCATGCGGGCAGGGAACTACATCCTGATCCTGGATGAAGCCCTGGATACGGTGGCGGACTTCAACAGGCTACCTGCCGTAGAGGAACGGCGTGTTCCCGGGATTGACACAGGGGACGTTCAGATCCTGCTGAACGGAAACCAGCTCCGGGTGGGAGAGAAAGGAAAGGCAGAATGGATTGGGGGCGAGTGCGGAAAGAGCAACTACGACGAGGCCATCCGGTTGGCAAGACTGGGGAATCTGTATGTGGTCAGAGAGGCCGCGTTTGCCTGGGTGCTTTCACCGGAGATGTTCCGCTTGTTCTCTCAAGTCTATGTGCTGACCTACCTCTTCGATGGGACCACCCTGAAATCCTACTTTGACCTGATGGAACTGCCTTACCGTGTGGCGGGGATCCGACGGGAAGGGGAGGATCTCTCTCTGGTGGAACACAGTCCGGCGCAGGACTTAGAATTCCGGCGGGCCGCTCGGGAACTCATTACGATTTTCGACAGCCCGAAGCTGACTTATGGATGGACGGAACTCTCTAAGAACTGGTATAAGCGGAACAACACTAAGAAATCGAAGGCGTTTGCGGAGATGCGAGGACATCTTCGGTACTTTTTCCGGAAGGTTGCCAAGGCAAGCGCGGCGTTGAATGAGATCATGTGGACGTGTCCGACCGAGTTCAAAGAAAAGCTAAAGGGGAAGGGATATATCTGTGTGGGCCCCATCACGGCTGAAGACAAGAAAGACAATACCCCTCAGGAACTGAAGAATCTGGAAAAGAAGCGATCCTGCTTTGTGCCCTGCAACGCCAAGGCCACAAACGACTTCGGAGAACGGTGGGCGCTGGCCTACTGCTGCAACATATTTTACCTGCCCATGCTGGAAGGCCTGTTCGCCGACAACGGTGTGGCCTTTGACGAAGAGCGTTTTGCCTTGTCCTGCCTGGTGCAGTGGGTCTGGCGGAGCCGGATACGAAACGGTAAGCCGATCCATCTCTACATCCCGTCCCTGCGTATGCGGGAAATCTTTCAGGCGTGGCTGTTTGAGGAGTAAAATGCCCCTTTTTGACAACGCTGTCCATCACCCCCCAGCCCCCCTCTTGATTAAGAGGGGGGTTGCCCTGCATGCCTGCAAACCATTGATATATAAGGATTTTTTGAGTGTTCTCTTAAAAGAAATATATAAAAAAGAGTCACCAGAGAGGGAAGAAGTACACCCTGGAAGTCAAAGATACATTGGTTTTAATGAAGGAAAAAGAAAGAGGACTTCAAATGGTTAAAGTGTTTGCGGATGGAGAATGACTCTGTCAGAGTCTGCAGATAAAGACGATAACCTGTCGTCAGAACCGGTCCTTTTTGGAACCTGGTGACGTATGGGAGTTCTTCTGCCGCAGGGGAGGAGGTGACGTAAGAGAGAGGAACTTTCTTTCGTTAAAAAGGAAGGACGGGGGAGGGGGTCTCTCTACCTGACGATGGTGGTCTTATCCTGGAGACGAGACCAACGTTTCTGTCGAAGAAACGTCCGATGCCGAAGGAGAAGGAAGTTGGAGGGTACCCTGTGCGATGAAACGATATGGGGGGGCAGAAGCGGCGTTGCCCTCGGCCTGGCGACAAAACAGAACAGGAACCAACGGGCT
>JAFVUT010000120.1 GCA_017502545.1 Ruminiclostridium sp. | reverse complement strand
TGGCCGTAAAAGTGGCCCTGACCGTCCTCGCCCAGGGAAAAGGTGGAAGGCTTTCCCACATCGTGCAGGAGCATGGCAAGCCGCAGATGGAGAACAGGCGGCACATGGTCCACCGACACGGCTGTGTGGGTGAGCAGATCGTGGCAGTGGTGGATATTTCTCTGGTCGAAGCCCACCATGGGCAGAAGCTCCGGGATGACCTGGCCCAGGATGTCCGGGTAGGTGGTGAGGACCCGTCCGGCCTCCTTCCCGCAGAGGAGCTTGGAGAGCTCCTGGGCGATCCGCTCGGCAGAGACCTTTTGCAGGAGGGGGGCATAGATCCGGGCGGCCCGCTGGGTCTCAGGCTCCAGAGAAAAGCCCAGGACGGCTGCAAAGCGGATGGCCCGGAGGATGCGGAGGGCATCCTCCTGAAAGCGGACCCCAGGGTCCCCCACGGCCCGGATGATCCCGGCCTTCACATCGGCCCGGCCGCCGAAGAAATCCTGTAGACCCTCCCCGGGGGCGTAGGCCATGGCGTTCATGGTAAAGTCCCGGCGGGCGGCATCCTCCCGGAGGGACCGGGTGAAGGTGACTCCGTCGGGGTGGCGGGCATCGGTGTAGCCCCCGTCCACCCGGTAGGTGGTGATCTCCAGGGGTTCCCCCTCCAGGACCACCGTGACGGTGCCGTGGCGGATGCCGGTCTCGATGACAAGAAAGCCCTGAAAGACCCCCTTGGTCTCTTCGGGCAGGGCAGATGTGGTGATGTCAAAATCCTTGGGGATGATGCCCAGGAGGTGGTCCCGGACGCAGCCCCCCACGATCCAGGCCTCATGGCCGGCGGCGCGGAGGAGGTCCAGGGCCCGGGCGGCCTGGGGAGACATGGGAAAGGTCATGGCGATTCCTCCCTTTCGTAGTTCATCTATTATAGTACAGAAACCCCTTCCTCACAAGAGGAAGGGGCCTCGGTTATTCCGCTTCGATGATCTTGATCTGGTCTGCCGTCAGGCCGGTCTGCTCCATGACGATCTCCCCGATCCGGGCGGCATCGGTGTCGGTCAGGCCGGTCTCCACCGCAGAGACCACTACACTGATGCTGTTCTCCCCCAGGAAGGCCACGCAGTCGGCGTACCCCTTGGCGGTGACCAGATTCTCGATCTGGGCCTCGGTCACGGTGTAGTCGGCCATGGTCTGAATGGCGGCGTTGGCCTCGTCCACGGCAGTCTGGTCGGCCTTCTCATCCCGGGCGGCCTCCTGGAGGAGGGAGAGGGCGTTGTCCCGGGCCTGCTGGCGGTTGAGCCGGGCGGTGGAGAAGTAGGTGCCGGACTGGGTCGCCTCCGTCTTGGTCTCCCCCTTGGCCTGGTCGGAATCCTTCTTCAAAAGGTCGTCCCGCTGACTCCCCACCAGGGCGGCCTCCCCCAGATTCTTGCCGGTCTCGGTGTCCTGGGTGTAGTTCCAGTTTAAGTAGACCGCCCCGCAGACGAAGAGGACGATGGCCGCGGCGATGGCATTTCGTTTCCAGAGTTTCATAAGGGTTTCCTCACTTTCCTTTGCTGATTGAGATTTTATCGGCTCCCAGGCCGGTCAGGGCCGACGTGGCCTCGGTGAGCTTTAAGCGTACCTCCGGGTCATCTCCCCCGGGGCAGACCAGGAGGGCCCCCTGGTAGCTGGGGTAGAGCTCCTGGACGGTGACGGTCTCCTGGGTGCTGCTCCCCCGGCTGATGACCACCGTCTCGGTCTCCCCCTGTTCGGTCCGGGTGTCCTGGGCCAGGACCTGCCGGGGGCCGTCCCGGACGGTGAGGACCACGGTGACCTCCCCTGCCCCGTCGATCCTGGACAGGGCCCGGGACAGGCGGTCCTCCATGGCGGTCAGATCGAACTGCGTCCGGACAGACTGGATCTCCGGGGTTTCTGGCTTCTCCCCCAAGGGTAGGAGGAGGAGGGCCAGCCCCGCCAGGATGGCCAGCCACACCAGCCGATGCTGTTCCAGGGAGGCCCGGATGGGGGCGGCCAGTCGGTTCAGTTGTTCCTTTGGGTTCATGTGGTTTCCTCGCTGATGTACTGTTGATCCTCCGCCCGGATCCCCAGGTCCTGGGCGATGAGGGTCCGGAGGGCTTCTTGCTGCTCCGGGGTAAAGGTCCCGGTGACCGTTACCCGGACGGGGATGGGGACCCCTGTCTCATCGGGGGTGCAGTCCACCCGGGCAGTGCAGGGACAGCCCAGGGCGGCCCCTTTCTCTGCAATGTATGCGGCCAGTTCTTC
>JAFVUT010000119.1 GCA_017502545.1 Ruminiclostridium sp. | reverse complement strand
TGCGTGTCAGAAAACACTTCTCAGCCTGCAAACGTGGAAATTGTGTGCCGCAGGTACACAATTTATGCGATGCAGCAGGCTACGATCCCCTATGTCGGAAAAGGCGTGCCTTTTTCGACAGGCTAAAAAAGGCTGCGGAGTCATCCGCAGCCTTTTTGTTGTTGAAAGGAAATTTTACAAAACGTCTACTCATTCCGCTGGGAATCTGCTATAATAGAATCATTAAATGAAAGATGGAGGTCTTCCATGGAAAACTTCGGAAAACTCCAAGAGAAGCTGCAGGCAGCCCTGCCTGCTTTAGAATTGCGCAGTCAGGAGCCCATGCACCGTCACACCTCTTTCAAGGTGGGCGGTCCCGCAGCCTTGATGGCCCTCCCCAAGAGCCAAGGGGAATTGTCTGAGATCCTGAAGATCGCAGCCAAGGCGGGCGTGAAGCCCTTCTTCCTGGGTAAGGGGTCCAACCTGCTGGTGGCCGACGAGGGCGTGGATGCTTTCGTCATCAAACTGGCCGGGGGACTTATGAAACTGGAACTGGAGGGGGAAACTACCCTTCGTGTGGGTGCAGGCGTGACCCTGGCCCAGGCGGCCGTCTTCACCGCAGACCACGGGCTCACCGGCCTGGAGTTTGTCCACGGTATCCCCGGCACCATGGGGGGCGGCGTATTTATGAACGCCGGTGCCTATGACGGGGAACTGGTCCAGGTCATCCGCTGGGCGGAGTGTCTGGATGAGGAGGGCAATCTCCATCACCTGGACAAGGACCAGATGGAGCTGGGCTACCGCACCAGTATCTTCTCCAAGAAGCCCTGGCTGGTCACCGAGGCCTGTCTGGAGCTCACCAAAGGGGATCCGGCTGCCATCCGGGAAAAGATGGCCGACCTGGCCCAGCGCCGCCGGTCCAAGCAGCCCCTGGAATTCCCCAGCGCAGGCTCCACCTTCAAGCGTCCCCCCGGACACTTTGCCGGCGGCCTCATTGAGCAGTGCGGCCTGAAGGGTAAGACCGTGGGCGGTGCCCAGGTGTCGGAAAAGCACGCCGGCTTCGTCATCAACATTGGAAACGCCACCTGCCGGGATATCCTGGACCTGATCCGCCTGGTGCGGCAGACCGTCCTGGACCAGACCGGCGTCACACTGGAACCTGAAGTCCGGATGCTGGGATGCACCCTGGACGAAACACACTGAGCAAAGGAGAATCATCATGAACGATCGCTTTTTTGTCCTGATGCAGGCCATGAGCGGCAATGACCGCCATGAGACCCGATTTGAAGAGTACCACTCCCTGGCTGAGGCCGAGGCCATGGTCCAGGGCTGGATGTCCCGCTATATGGCAGTGGACTGCATCCCCCACGACCAGGTGGAGGCTGTCCGTGCCGAGAACGGCGGTGTCCTGCCCGAGATGATGTTCCCCTGCCCCAAGGTGGAGAAGCCCCAGGACCTGATGGACTACAACGGCTACTACAACCTGGGCGGTCTGGGCCTCATCTTCCATGTGTTCCTCACCGTGGTGGATGATGAGGCATCCGCCCTCCGCTTCCGCGGGGTCATGAACCGTGAGTTCCGCATCGACACCGAGTACAGTGACCGTGCCGACAAGATGCTGGGCCACCTGAACAACCTGGTGAGCTGCTTTAAGGAAGGCGGGGAGGACAAGGACATCACCGAGGACGTGGATGCCATCCGTGACTTCTGGAAGCGGGACGGCTTCAACCCCTTCGAGGTCCCCGACACCTACTTCGAGATCGAGGACAACAGCCTCCAGTACACCGTGGCAGACCGGGATATGAACTGGGTCTCCTTCCTGGACTAAATCATTTTCGAGAGAAAAAGCATGGTTGCGAGGAAGATCCTAAGCCTCCCCTCTAAAGGGGAGCCTTTCCTGATTCGGCAACAATAGTTCTTTGACACACATAAAAAGTGCGTACCCTTGGTACGCACTTTTTTTCACCTCTTTTCCCCCTGGGGCATAGGATGGGCGGGAAGGAGGCGATGCCCATGGAGGAGAAAAACATCTGGGTGGTGGGCGGCGACCGCCGCCAGCTGTATCTGGCAGAACTTTTGAAGGACGACGGCCACACCGTTCATACGGCGGGACTGGAGGGGGAGGGCGTGACCCCGGAACCCTTGGGTCCCGATCTGGCTCTGGCCCACT
>JAFVUT010000118.1 GCA_017502545.1 Ruminiclostridium sp. | reverse complement strand
GGTGTTGATCTTTCCTTGATGGAAGGCGTACTCCGCCAGTATCAGGATGATTCCACCAGCCTGATCATGATCCTGCAGCAGGCCCAGTCCATCTACGGCTACCTGCCCCAGGAAGTGATCTACCATGTGGCCGAGCGCACCGGCAACAGCCCCGCTAAGGTCATGGGTGTGGCCACCTTCTACAGCTACTTCCAGCTGGCCCCTCTGGGCAAGTATAACATCATGCTGTGCGAAGGTACTGCCTGCCATGTTAACGGTGCAGAGCGCATCCGCACCGCCATCACCCAGGAACTGGGCATCCTCAACGGTGAGACCACCGAGGACGGCCTGTTCACCCTGAGCGAAGTGGCCTGCCTGGGCTGCTGCTCTCTGGCTCCCGTTATGATGATCAACGGCGAGACCTACGGCAACCTGACCCCTGAGAAGACCATCAACATCCTCCGCGGCCTGCGCCAGCGTGAGGAGGGCGGCGGTATCCGCATCATGGTCGGTCAGGGCAGCTGCGGCGTGTCCGCAGGCGCTGCCCGTGTGGCCAAGGTCCTGTCCGGTCACATGGTCCCCACCGATACCTTCACCGTGGAGAAGACCGGCTGTATCGGTATGTGCTACCTGGAGCCCATCGTCGACATCTATGAGGACGACAAGCTCCTCCACCGTCTGGTCCGTGTCAACGAAGTGGATGCCCTGGGCATCGTGGAAGCTGTCCGCAAGAGAGACTTCTCCAAGCTGGAGGCTATGTTCATCAGCGACGAGGACGCACGCTTCCTGAAGAAGCAGACCCGTGTGGCTCTGGGCCACTGCGGCGTCATCGACCCCACCAGCATCGACGACTATATCAAGCACGACGGCTACAAGGCCCTGGACAAGGCCCTGCAGATGACCCCCGAAGAGGTCATCGAGGAGATCAAGGTCTCCGGTCTGGCCGGCCGCGGCGGCGCAGGCTTCCCCACCTGGTTCAAGTGGGACGCAGCCCGCAAGGCAGAGGGCGAGAACAAGCACATCATCTGTAATGCCGACGAGGGCGACCCCGGTGCCTTCATGGACCGTGCTGTCATCGAGTCCGACCCCCATACCCTCATTGAAGGCATGCTGATCGGTGCTTACGCCATCGGTGCCACCGATATGTATGTGTACATCCGCGCAGAGTATCCTCTGGCTGTGGAACATCTGGGCCAGGCCATCGAGCAGGCCCGCGCAAGAGGCCTGCTGGGTGAGAACATC
The DNA here is from genome assembly GCA_017502545.1 of Ruminiclostridium sp. GTDB lineage: Bacteria > Bacillota > Clostridia > Oscillospirales > Oscillospiraceae > Evtepia. The sequence continues at coordinate 12,145 of JAFVUT010000118.1, read as the reverse complement.
CTGGGCACCGGCTTCTCCTGCGACCTGAACATCAAGATCGGCGCAGGCGCCTTCGTCTGCGGCGAGGAAACTGCTCTGATCGAGTCCATGGAAGGCAAGCGCGGTATGCCCCGCCTGAAGCCTCCCTTCCCCGCACAGAGCGGCTATCTGAACGAGCCCTCCAACATCAACAACGTGGAGACCTTCGCCAACGTTCCCTGGATCCTGCGCAACGGCGGTGCCGCCTTCGCTGCTATGGGCACCGAGAACTCCAAGGGCACCAAGGTCTTCGCTCTGACCGGTAAGGTCCAGCGCGGCGGTCTGGTGGAAGTCCCCATGGGCAACAGCCTGAAGGATGTCATCTTCGATATCGCCGGCGGCATCAAGAACGACCGCAAGTACAAGGCAGTCCAGATGGGCGGCCCCTCCGGCGGTTGTATCCCCTCCGAACTGGTGGATACCCTCATCGACTACAAGGCTCTGTCCGCGACCGGTGCCATCATGGGCTCCGGCGGCATGGTCGTTATGGACGACTCCACCTGTATGGTCAACATCGCCCGCTTCTTCCTGGACTTCACCGCCCGTGAGTCCTGCGGTAAGTGCGTCCCCTGCCGTATCGGCACCACCCGTATGATGGAGATCCTGAACCGCATCTGCGAGGGCGAGGGTCAGGAAGGCGACATCGAGCTGCTGGAAGAGCTGTGCGTGTCCATCAAGGACGGCGCTCTCTGCGGCCTGGGTCAGACCGCTCCCAACCCCGTTCTGACCACCATCCGCTACTTCCGTCACGAGTACGAGGCTCACATCCGGGACAAGAAGTGCCCCGCCTGCGAGTGCTCCGCTCTGCTGACCATCTCCATCGTGCCCGACCTGTGCAAGGGCTGCACCCTGTGCGCCAAGAAGTGCCCCGTGGGCTGCATCAGCGGCGACCGCAAGGAGCCTCATATCATTGACCAGGCTGCCTGCATCAAGTGCAAGCAGTGCCTGAGCTCCTGCAAGTTCGACGCCATTATCGTAGAGTAAGGAAGGAGGGTGTCATTATGAAGAAGATCAAGATCACGATCAACGGTCAGGTCTGCACCGGCACCCCCGGCCAGACCATCCTGCAGATTGCCGAAGCACACGGCATCCATATCCCCAACCTGTGCCACAACGACCAGCTGAAGCACTACGGCGGCTGCTCCCTGTGCGTGGTTGAGGCAGAAAACAGCCCCAAGCTGCTGCGGGCCTGCTCCACCATCGCTGCTGACGGCCAGGTGATCTACACCGAGTCCGAGCGCGTGGTCCGCACCCGCAAGACCAGCATCGAGCTGCTCATGAGTGACCACGAGGGCGACTGCCGTGGTCCCTGCGTCCTGAAGTGCCCCGCCAGTGTCAATGCCCAGGGCTATGTCCAGGCCATTGCCCGCGGTGACGACAAGGAAGCAGTCCGCATCCTGAAGGAGAGACTGCCCATCCCCGCCTCCATCGGCCGTGTCTGCCCCCATCCCTGTGAGGACGGCTGCCGCCGTCAGATGGTGGAGGAGTCCATCTCCATCGCTTACCTGAAGTATTTCGCCGCTGACAATGTCATTGCTCAGGGCGGTTACCTGCCCCCCAAGGCTGCCTCCACCGGCAAGCGCGTGGGCATCATCGGCGGCGGCCCCGGCGGCCTGACCGCAGCTTACTACCTGTCCCTCCAGGGCCACCGCGTCACCATCGTGGATGCCATGCCCAAGATGGGCGGCATGCTGCGCTACGGTATCCCCGAGTACCGTCTGCCCAAGAAGGTCCTGGATGCCGAGATCGAAGAGATCGCATCTCTGGGCGTGAAGATGCAGAACAACTACCGCATCGGCGTGGATGCCTCCTTCGAGGAGTTCAAGAGCCAGTACGATGCCGTGGTGGTTGCCATCGGCGCATGGTCCAGCATGCCCGTCGGCTGTCCCGGCGAGGAACTGGAAGGTGTCATGGGCGGCATCGAGTTCCTGCAGAAGGTGGCCCAGGGCCAGCCTGTTGACATCGGCGACAAGGTCGCTGTTGTGGGCGGCGGCAACACCGCCATGGACGCCTGCCGCACCGCAGTCCGCCTGGGTGCCAAGGAAGTCTATGTTGTCTACCGCCGTACCGAGAAGGAAATGCCTGCAGAGCAGCTGGAGATCGACGAGGCCCGCGAGGAAGGCGTCATCTTCAAGTTCCTGACCAACCCCGACTGCATCGTGGGCGAGGATGGCAAGGTCAAGGAGATCAAGCTCCAGGTCATGGAGCTGGGCGAGCCCGACGAGTCCGGCCGCCGTGCACCCAAGCCCGTCCCCGGCAAGTTCGAGATCCTGCCCGTCACCTCCGTTATCGCCGCCATCGGCCAGAAGGCCAACGTGGCCGGCTTCGACGGCATCGAGCTCAACCGCAAGGGCATCATCTCTGCTGACGAGACCAGCTTCCGCACCTCTGTCCCCGGTGTCTTCGCTGTGGGCGATGCCACCAACAACGGTGCCTCCATCGCCATCGAAGCCATCGGCGAGGCTCGCCGCTGCGCCAAGGTGGTCGGCCTGTACCTGGAAGGCGTGGATGTCCCCTATCGCAAGACCTACCTGTCCATCAAGGAAGTGGGTCCCGAACACTTCGAGGACTATATCAAGCTGCCCAGAGCCAAGATGCCCACCCGGGATCCCGAGGTGCGTAAGCACGACTTCGAGGAGATCAACCTGGGCTTCTCCGAGGCACAGGCCCGTGCTGAGGCTGCCCGCTGCCTGGACTGCGGCTGCCACGACTATGACGAGTGCCGTCTGATCCGCTGTGCAAACTTGTACGAGCTGGAGCCCGCCCGTATCGAGCGTCTGAAGGGCAAGGTCCACCCCAACTTCCGGGAGAAGCGTCTGGTTGCCATCGAGCGCGACCAGGGCAAGTGCATCCTGTGCGGCCAGTGCGTCCGTATCTGCGACGAAGTGGTCGGCAAGGGCATCATCGACCTGGTTGGCCGTGGCTTCGACACTGCCATCAAGCCCGAGTTCATCCACAGCGATGTGGTCAAGGGCTGCGCAGACTGCCTGAAGTGCGCAGAAGCCTGCCCCACCGGTGCTCTGCGGATCCGCACCAACGAGCTGGTGGACGAAGACTGATTCTTCGAAATTGGTATATCAAAAGCCCAGTCCTTCGGGACTGGGCTTTTTTTTACTTGCTTGAAAAGGTGGACCTTTTCAAGCGGGAGGGATCGCGGCCTGCTGCGCGCGCCCGATGGGCACACTGACAGGCCGAGAAGTGTTTTCTGGCACGCACATGTCGCGCCAGAAAACGGATCTGTCTTTATTTCGCCACTGCGGCGGCGAAACTCTGCGAGGCTTTTGGCGAGGATGAAACCTTGTTTCGATGCGCAAAGTATGGTATCATATCTTATTACTACGATTTGGAAAGGGGTGGGCGTGTGCGCATCGCCAATACTGTGAATGACTCCATCGTGGACGGACCCGGTCTGCGGTTTACCATCTTTACCCAGGGCTGTCCTCACCACTGCCCCGGCTGTCACAACCCGGACACCCACGATCCCCAGGGGGGGCAGGAGATCCCTGTGGAGGATCTGATCGATATGATGGGCAGGAACCCCCTCATCGAGGGCCTGACCCTCTCCGGAGGGGAGCCCTTCGCCCAGGCGGCCGACTGCGCCCGTCTGGCGGAAGCCGCCCATGCTGTGGGCTGGACGGTCTGGACCTATTCCGGCTACACCTTTGAACATATTTTAGCCAGCGAGGACCCCGGCTGGCAGGCCCTCCTCCGTCAGACCGACGTGTTGGTGGACGGCCCCTTTATCCAGAAGGAAAAGTCCTACGAGCTTCGCTTCCGGGGCAGCCGGAACCAGCGGCTCATCCGGGTGAAGGAGAGCCTGGCCCGGGGCAGGGTGGTCCTGTGGTCCCAGCCCGACCTGCTGGCCAAATTCACCGTGCCCGAATCCTGAGGAGGCCCCATGAACATCGACCGAATGAAAACCTATTTCCAGAACCGGGAGCTGGGCCTCCAGTGCACCGTCAGCGAGTACGCCGTTCTCCTGCCCCTGGTGGAGCAGGACGGCCGGCTCTGCCTCCTCTATGAGACCCGGGCGGAGACCCTGGTGGGCCACCAGCCCGGGGAGGTCTGCTTCCCCGGGGGACGGAGGGAAAAGGGGGAACGTCCTGTGGACACCGCCCTCCGGGAGACCTGGGAGGAGCTGGGCATCCCTGCGGAGACCATCGAGATCCTGGCCCCCCTGGATGTGGTCCAGGACATCAGTGACCGGGTGATCTACCCCTTTTTGGCCCTGGTAAAGCCCGAAGGTCTGGAAAAGCGGAAGGAGAGCGAATCCGAGGTGAAGAACACCTTCTGCGTGCCCCTGGACTTCCTGCTGGACTATGAGGAGGAGGTCTACCGCTACCCCGTCCGGTTCGAGGCCGACAACAAGTTCCCCTTTGCCAAGGTGGGCTTTCCCGACGGCTACCAGTGGCGGAGCGGCTGGATGGACATCCCCATCTACGAGTATGAGGGCCACATCATCTGGGGTCTCACCGGCCGCATGACCCGGTGGTTCCTGGACCACCTGCGGAAGGCAGGGGAGGAGGAAACGACATGATCTCTGTGGAATACCTGGGCACCTATCAGCTGACCCAGTCCGACGAATGCTTCAAGCTGGGGCGGGACAGCGTGCTCCTGTCCCGGTTCTGCACCCTGAAGCCCAACTGGAAGGTTTGCGACCTGGGGACCGGGGTGGGATCTCTCCTGCTCCTCCTGTCCCAGCGGGAGGACCGGCTGGACCGGACGGGCATCGAGATCAACCCCGTGGCGGCAGAGCTGGCCCAAAAGAACCTGACGGACAACCACCTGTCCGGCCGGGTCATCCTGGGGGACCTGCGGGACAAAAGTCTGGTCCCGGCGGACCACTTCCATCTGGTGGTCTCCAACCCGCCCTACTTCCGCACCGGTTCGGGAGCCTCCGGAGGGACCGCCCGGATGGATGAGACCTGCTCCGTGGAGGACCTGTGCCAGACAGCAGGCCGTCTCACCCGCACCGGGGGACGGTTCGCCCTGGTCTACCGCCCCGAGCGGCTGGCCGAGGTCTTCTCCGCCCTGGAAAAGGCCCGGCTCACCCCCAAGCGGATGCAGCTGCTGGCCTATGACCGGTCCAAGCCCCCCTACGCCGTCCTGGTGGAGTCCGTGAAGGACGGAGGGCCCGGCCTGGACATCTTACCCAACCACTACCAAATCGACAACGAAGCATGAGGAGGATGCCATCATGGCAGGAACCTTATATCTGGTCGCCACCCCCATCGGGAACCTGGGCGACATGACCCTTCGGGCTGCTGAGACCCTGCGGGAGGTGGACTTCATCGCCGCCGAGGACACCCGGGTGACGGTGAAGCTCCTGAACCACCTGGACATCAAAAAGCCCATGATCAGCTACCACCGGCACAATGCCGACACCCGGGGGGAGGAGCTGGTCTCCCGTCTTCTGGGGGGAGAGAGCTGCGCTCTGGTCACCGATGCCGGGACCCCCGCCATCAGCGATCCCGGCGAGGAGTTGGTTGCCCTGTGCGCCGCCCGGGACATCCCGGTGGTGCCCATCCCCGGTGCCTGTGCCTTTGTCAACGCCTTGGCGGTTTCCGGCCTGCCCACCACCCGGTTCACCTTCGAGGGCTTTCTCCCCATGAACAAGAAGAACCGGCGGACCCATCTGGAGAGCCTCCAGAAGGAGGAGCGGACCATGGTCTTCCATGAGGCCCCCCACAAGCTCCTGCCCACCCTGACCGACTTCCGGGACGCCTTTGGCCCGGACCGGCGCATCAGCCTCTGCCGGGAGCTCACCAAGCTCCATGAGGAGGTCCTGCGGACCACCCTCAGCGGGGCCATCGAGCACTACAGCCAGACCCCGCCCAAGGGGGAATTCGTCCTGGTCATCGAGGGTGCGCCTCCTGCCGAAAAGGAGGCATACACCCTGGAGGATGGCCTGGAACTGGCAGTCAGGCTCCAGGAGGAAGGGGCTTCCACCCGGGATGCGGTGAAGCAGGCTGCCTCTGCGTATAAGCTCTCCAAAAAGGCTCTGTATGACCTGGTGATCGCCCGGAAGGAGGACTGACAGGTTCCTTTTCTGTCAGTTAATGACAACTACGATTTGTATAATGTTATATTCTGCCGAATCTGGTCGGATAAAAAACAGACAACGGACGCATTCCTGGCCGGGAATGCGTCCGTTGTTGTTTTGTTTCTCTGTGGTGTTGTGTGAAGTGGGGGAATGGGCAGCTTACTTGTGCAGCAGCTCCTTCAGGCAGGAGGAACAGATGTTTTTGCCCTTGAAGTTGGAAATCTCTTTGGCGCTGTCACAGAAGATGCAGGCGGGCTGATACTTCTTGAGCATGATGGAGGAGCCATCAACGTAGATCTCCAGAGAATCCTTCTCTGCGATGTTCAAGGTGCGGCGCAGTTCGATAGGGAGGACGATTCGCCCCAGTTCGTCGACCCGGCGGACAATACCTGTGGATTTCATGTGTGTGAAGCACTTCCTTTCCCGGATTGGCCGTTTTTCTCTCTTTGTCCAAGCCTGCCGGGCTCTCTTTCCGGCGGGGTGGCAAAACGGCAAAAAAACACAAAAACTCTTGGAAACAACTTTATTATAACAAATCGTATTTAGAAGTCAATCGAAAAGTGTCGATTGAAGGGAAAGGATGGGGCAAAAAGAGGGGCATCGTTTCCAGTTTTCCAACATATGGTATGGAAACGAATTCCAATACAAAGGAGAGGTCCTTATGGCAATGACTGTGATCTGGACGGGGATGACCGCCCTGTCCCTGGTGTGTGCCCTGGTCCTGGGCAAGGAGGCCTCCCTGGCTCCGGCGGCCATGGAGGGGGCGGCCCAGGCCATCCAGCTGGGGATCTCCATGGCGGGGGTCCTGTGCCTGTGGATGGGGGTCATGGAGGTCATGGACCGGGCGGGTCTGGCCGGGAAGCTGGCCAGGCTCTTTCGGCCCATCCTCCGCCGGCTCTACCCGGACTTTGCCGGGGACAAGGGGGTCATGGACACCATCGCCGCCAATGTGTCGGCCAACCTGCTGGGGCTGGGGAATGCGGCCACCCCCCTGGGCCTGGAGGCCGCCCGGCGGATGAGCAGAAAAACTCCCGGCGTGGCCGGGGACAGTCTGTGCATGCTGGTGGTGTGCAACACGGCCTCCATCCAGCTCATCCCCACCACCGTGGCGGCGGTGCGTTTGGCCGCCGGGTGTGAGAACCCCTTTGATATCCTCCCGGCTGTGTGGGTGACCTCCCTGCTGTCGGTGACGGTGGGGATCTGCGCGGCCAAACTGTTCAGTAAGGTCTGGAGGGATTGAGGATGCAGATGGTGTTGGACCTGCTGGTCCCCGGGATCATTGCCGGGGTGTCCTGCTATGGCATGGCCAAAGGGGTGGATGTATACGATGCCCTCCTCCAGGGGGCAGCCAAGGGGCTGGAGATCCTGTGGCGCATCCTGCCTGCCCTGGTGACCCTGCTGACGGTGGTGGCCATGCTCCGGGCCTCTGGGGTACTGGACCTGGCGGCCCAGGCATTGGGGCCCCTCCTGGGTTTTCTGGGGATCCCCCCGGAGACCATGGGCCTCATGCTGGTGCGGCCCATCAGCGGCAGCGCCGCCCTGGGGGTGGGGTCGGAGCTCATCACCACCTACGGGGCGGATTCCCGGATCGGCCGGACGGCGGCGGTGATGCTGGGGTCCACCGAGACCACCTTTTACACCATTGCCGTGTACTTCGGGGCGGCGGGGATCAAAAAGACCCGGTACGCTGTCCCGGCGGCCCTCTGTGCAGACCTGGCCGGGTTCTTTTTTGCGGCCCTGACAGTACGGATCTTCTTCGGATGAACATTGTGGATGGGTGGGATTTGTGGTATGATAAGAAAAAAGAATGGCTCTATGATAAGGGAGCAGCTGAAACTGCGTATTTGAGCTGCACGGATAAGGCCCCCTCCGGGAGGGGGCTGTCAGCGAAGCTGACTGGGGGAGAATGCGTAACCTGATGGTTGTAAACTCCCTCCGTCTCGCCTTCGGCGAGCCACCTCCCTCGGGGAGGGAGGCTGAATTAATCAACGGAAAGGAGGTTGGCTTATGTCAGATTTGACCTTACATACCCCGGTGTCCCAGCTCCCCGGCATCGGTCCTGCCCGGGAGGCATCCCTGGCCAAGCTGGGGCTCTGCACCGTGGCCGACCTGCTGGCCTTCTTCCCCCGGGACTATGAGGACCGGACGGTCCGGGAGAACATCTGGACCCTCCCTCTGGAGGAGCCTGTCTGCTTTGCCGCCATGGTGGCCGAGCCCTTCCGCACCAGCTTCATCCGTAAGGGGATGGACCTCACCAAGGGCCGGGTGGTGGACGGTACCGCCCAGGTGGACATCACCTTCTTCAACCAGTCCTACGTCCGCAATCTGCTCCAAACGGGGGAGACCTATTACTTCTACGGCAAGCTCACCGGCCAGGCCGGGTTCCGGCGGCAGATGGTGAACCCCATCTTCGAGAAGGAGGGGAGCACCAACTTCACCGGGGGCATCATGCCGGTCTACCCCCTGACGGCGGGGATCGCCGCCAAGCGCATGGCCGATCTCCAGCGTCACGCCGCCCGGTGCGTGGATCAGATCCGGGAGACCCTGCCCGAGGACATCCGCCGGGCTCACGACCTGGCCCCGGCCCAGTTCTCCTACCGGGCCATCCACTTCCCGGAGAACTGGGAGGAGCTGCAGCGAGCCCAGCGGCGGCTCATGTTCGAGGAGCTTTTCTGTCTGAACTTAGGGCTCACCCTCATTCGGGGGCGGCGGTCCCAACATGAGGCAATCCCTTTTACAAAACAAGATCTGGGGGCCTTTACCCACACCCTGCCCTTTACCCTCACGGACGCCCAGCTCCGGTCCGCCCGGGAGGCGGCGGGGGACCTGGCCCAGCCTATCCCTATGAATCGCCTCCTCCAGGGTGATGTGGGTTCGGGCAAGACCGTGGTGGCCGCTGCCTGCGCCTATCTGGCCTGGGAAAACGGCTGTCAGGCCGCCCTCATGGCCCCCACGGAGCTCCTGGCCCAGCAGCACGCCAAGACCATGGCCGACCTGCTGGGAGGGACCGGCATGCACATCGCCCTTCTCACCGGCTCCATGACGGCGGCTCAGAAGCGGCACTGCCGTCAAGCCCTGGAGGCCGGAGAGATCGACCTCATCGTAGGCACCCACGCCCTTCTCAGCGAGGGGGTGGAGTTCCGGCGGTTGGGTCTGGTCATCACCGACGAGCAGCACCGCTTCGGTGTGGACCAGCGGGCCGCCCTGTCCGCCAAGAGCGGCGGGGAGTTCCGGCCCCATGTGCTGGTCATGTCTGCCACCCCCATCCCCCGGACCCTGGCCCTCATGATCTACGGAGACCTGGACCTCTCCGTCATCGACCAGCTTCCTCCCGGCCGCACCCCCGTGGACACCATGCTCATCGGGGAGGACAAGCGGCAGCGGCTCTACGGCTTCGTGCGCAAGCAGGTGGGCCTGGGGCGGCAGGTGTACATCGTCTGCCCCGCCGTGGACCAGGAGGACGAGGAGGGCATGAAGGCGGCGGAGCAGTTCGGCCGGACCCTTCAGAAAGATGTCTTCCCCGACCTGCGGGTGGCCATCGTCCACGGCAAGATGAAAGCGGCGGACAAGCAGACCGTCATGGCCTCCTTTGCGGGGGGTGAGACCGACGTGCTGGTGTCCACCACCGTCATCGAGGTGGGCGTGGATGTGCCCAATGCCTCTCTCATGATCATCGAGAACGCCGACCGGTTCGGCCTCAGCCAGCTCCACCAGCTTCGTGGCCGGGTGGGCCGAGGACAGCACCAGTCCTACTGCGTCCTCATCTCGGACAACCGGAACGAGACCACCCGGAAACGATTGAAGACCCTCTGCGCCACCACCGACGGCTTCCTCATCGCCGAGGAGGACCTGAAGATGCGGGGCCCAGGCGACTTCTTCGGCTCCCGGCAGCACGGCCTGCCCCAATTAAAACTGGCCAGCCTGGAGGGGGATATGCGCCTCCTCCACCAGGCCCAGGACGCCGCCCGGGCTCTGCTGACCAAAGACCCGGACCTGACCCACCCCGACCACGAACCCCTCCGGGGAAGGGTGGAGCAGCTCTTCCGAGAGAACCGGGATATCTTCAACTAAGGCCACCGGTAAGGCCCCCTCCGGGAGGGGGCTGTCAGCGAAGCTGACTGGGGGAGAATGCGTGACCTAACAGGTTCAAACTCCCGACCTCACGGGTTCGCCGTGCCACCTCCCTCGGGGAGGGAGGCAGGGGTTATTCTGAAAACAGAAAAGGAGTGCTTACTATGGCAAAGAAAACCCGTGTGCTTTCCGTCCTTTTGCTCCTCTGCCTAGCGGCTGCTGTCTTTTTGGGTGTCCGTGCCCATCGGCTCTCGCAGGAAAAGGATCTGCTTGCCTACAACACCTTGAACAGCCAGCTGAACTATGTGCAGTCTGTCCTGGTGACCATGGAGGGTGAGAACCCGTGGGATACCGGCGTTTCCCTCCTGGGTATGTATCCCAATGACATCTATCAGGTGGAAGACCAGGCAGACAACCAGGCCATTGTGGATATGCTCTGGTCCCTGCAGAATGTGTGGGGGGATCACCCCAACCGTGCCCGGATCATAGATGGATTGAAGGAACTGAAAGTTTCTCGGAATTCGGAAAACAGGACCTTCACCATCCTGGAAGGGGATGCGGAAGCCATCACCGCTCTGTGCCAGAGTTCCTGAACAAAAACGCCCCCGGCGGTCTTACGACCGCCGGGGGCGCTGTACTTTATTCCTCTGTCCACACTTGGACTGTGCCGGAGGGGGTGCCCTCCTCGTTTTCAAAGGTGATGGTGTGGGGCCGATGGTGGGCGTTCTCCACCGCCAGTTCCCAGGTGTCGCCGGGGTTGATGGTCAGGATGTAGCCCGGCCAGGGGAAGCCGCATTTCACATGGGCATCCACGGAAGTTTCTCCGGTGTTTTTGATTTGGATGTAGTAGGTGTCCCCGATCTGGTCCCAGGTGAAATCTCCGTCCTCCATGGCCCGCTGGGCGGTGGGAGGGGCGTCGGGCAGGGAGATATCAAAGACGGCCTCCTCTTTGAACTGGCCCAGGATGGCCAGGCCTATGGTAAAGAGCAGGCAGATGACGGGGATCAGCAGTCGGCGTTCTTTCTGTTCCATGGTGGCCTCCTTCCGTTTGGGGTGTATCCTTTCCGTTATTCTATTACAGATTGGGTTTTGCTGTCAACAAAAGTGATAGGATATGGGAAAAAGCCCTTGCTTTTTCTGTGGAATCCGTGCATAATGGATGCACGATACTTTGAAAGGTAGGAAATGGATTCTATGAACGAGAATAAAACCAAAATGAGTGCTTTCCAGCTGGCCAAGACGGCCACCTTCATCGGTGCCATCGTCTGGGTGCTGGGCCTCTTTTCCAATTATGCCATCATCCCCTTCCGGGGGCTGTACGTGTTCTTCGTGGTCATGAGCGTGGTGCAGCTGGTCATGATCAACAAGGCGGGCAGCATCAGCCGCCAGGCAGAGGGGGATCCCCTGAAGAAGACGGTCATGATCTCCATGCTGTGCTCCGTCCTGCAGATCCTCTTCTTCGGTGCCCTGGTGGCGCTGGGTCCCGAGGCCCTGCCCTGGGCACAGAGAGTCTTCCTGACCATGGTGGCCCTCTACATCGTGCCTGCGTTTGTGTACTACGCAGCCAAGGTCAACAAACTGTAATTTTAACGGACCTGTTGCAAATCAAGTTGCAGCAGGTCCTGTTTTTAGCACTATCTTTATAAAAGTGTAAAAATTTCAAAAAAGGTCTTGCATTTTTGGGGCCGTAAGCGCATAATAGGTTAGCACTCTGCTGAATGGAGTGCTAACCTATTACCCTTTTGGAGGCATTTTACGAAATGGAAAAGAAACAGTTTAAGGCCGAATCCCAGCGGCTCATGGATCTCATGATCAATTCCATTTATACCCATAAGGAGATCTTCCTGCGAGAGATCATCTCCAACGCCAGCGATGCCATCGACAAGCTGGCTTACAAGGCTCTCACCGACGAGGGCGTGGGCCTGAACCGTGACGACTTCAAGATCGTGGTCACCCCCGACAAGGACCAGCGCACCCTGACCGTGTCCGACAACGGCATCGGCATGAGCCAGG
>JAFVUT010000117.1 GCA_017502545.1 Ruminiclostridium sp. | reverse complement strand
TAGCGGAAGGCCGCCATGTTCTCCCGATGGAGGGCCAGGTTGCAGACCTGGTCCATGTCCTCGGGCCGGGTGGCCCGCTGGGCGTAGACGTTAAACATGAGGAAGCTGTCGTAGCCGTTCCCCTTGGCAATGCGCTCCACGGACCTGAGGGTATTGTCCAGGTCTCCGGGGGCGGCGGCGGAGGGGTTGATGCCGATGCAGATGAGGGGGTTCTTCCCCCGGGTACCCAGGAGATACCGGTACTCGGCGTAGTGGTCGGGAATGTAGTGCCACTGGTCCCGGTCGTAATCGCTCTGGGTGGGGACCAGGGCCTGCTGGAAGGTCAGGATCTCCAGCTCCTGGGTCTGGCAGGATGGGATATGCATGGGGGAACACCTCCACGGGCAGGGCCGGGACAAAATCTGACCCAGGGCCTTGCTTTTCTCGTTTCTTTTCTCTATAGTATAGTAGCGTATTATATAGCGTACCATATTTTCCCTCGTCTGTCGAGGGCTTTGATTTCTTTTGAAAGGAGTGACCCGCCGTGTCCCACGGAAAGGACCAGGCCCTGGACCTGACCCAGGGGGTCATCTGGAAACAGCTGCTGCTCTTCCTGCTGCCCATCGCTGCGGGCACCCTCTTCCAGCAGTTTTACAACACCGCCGACGCCATCATCGTGGGCCAGTTCGTGGGCTCTGACGCCCTGGCCGCTGTGGGCGGATCGGCTGCCATGATCCTCCAGCTGGTGGTGGGACTCTTCACCGGCCTGGCCTCGGGTGCTACGGTGGTCATCTCCCACGGCTTTGGCGCAGGAGACCGGGAGAAGCTGACCCGAGCGGTCCACACGGCCATCGCCTTCAGCCTTATCGCCGGGGCGGTCATCACGGTCCTGGGTGTCTGGCTGGCCCCTGACGCCCTCCGGTGGACCCGGAACCCGGAGGAGATCATGGACTCTGCCACGATCTACCTACGGCTGTACTTCCTGGGGACCACCCCCATGCTCCTGTTCAACATGGGCTCGGGCATCCTCCGGGCCGTGGGTGACTCCAAGCGGCCCCTGTACTACCTCATCGTCTGCTGCCTGCTGAATGTGGTGCTGGACGTCCTCTTCGTGGCGGGCTTCCACCTGGGGGTGGCCGGTGCGGCCATCGCCACCGTCCTGGCCAACCTGGTGAGCGCCCTTCTCATCCTCCTGCAGCTGGTGAGGGCCAAGGGGGACTACCGCCTGGTCCCCCGGCAGGTGCGGGTCCACGGCCCCACCCTCCGCCATGTGCTGTACATCGGCATCCCCGCCGCCATCGAGGCCTCCATGTACTCGGTGTCCAACCTGCTCATCCAGGTCCCCATCAACGACCTGGGCACCGATGTGGTGGCCGCCTGGTCGGCCGCCGGCAAGTACGACGGCATCTACTGGTCCCTGATGGTGGCCTTTGCCACCGCCATCATGGCCTTTGTGGGCCAGAACTACGGGGCCGGCAAGTACGACCGGATGCGGGAGGGCGTGGCGGTCTGCCTGAAGATCGCCCTGGCCCTGACGGTGGTCCTGGGGGCCATCCTCCTGGTCTTCTCCCCCTATGCCTTCCGGATCTTCACCGACGACCAGGTGGTCATCGGTCATGCTATCCACATCATGTACTACTTCGTCCCCTTCTACTTCCTGTGGCCCTTTATCGAGGTCCTGGCCAACGCCCTGCGAGGGGCAGGTGACGCCGTGATCCCCATGGTCATCAGCGTGGGGGGCATCTGCGGCGTGCGCATCCTGTGGATCTTCCTGGTGGTCCCCCATTGGCACACCCTGCTGTCCATCTCCATCTGCTACCCCCTCTCCTGGCTGGTCACCGCTGCCATCCTCATTGTCTACTACAAAAAGGCCGACTGGAAAGGCCAAGCAAAAACAGCTTCCGAGTAACGGAAGCTGTTTTTTCATAGCAGGGCCCGGTCGATGTGGATCACCGAGCGGCCCTCTGGGTCTTTATGGATGCTCCGG
>JAFVUT010000116.1 GCA_017502545.1 Ruminiclostridium sp. | reverse complement strand
CTCCACCACCACATAGATCATGGCCCCGGCGGCAAAGGCCAGCAGGAAGGGAAGGGCGGCGTGGACCTTCAGCACCAGGATGGCCCCCAGTACCCCGGCCATGGGCTCGGCGATGCCGCTGAGCTGACCGAAGAAGAAGGCCTGCTTTCGGGAGAATCCCTCCCGGCGGAGGGGAAGGCTCACCGCCATACCCTCGGGCAGATTCTGCAGACCGATGCCCAGAGCCAGCAGCCAGGCCCCCGCCAGGGTGCTCCCCTCCAGGCCGAAGGCCACGGACCCAAAGGCCACGCCGATGGCCATGCCCTCGGGAATGTTGTGGAGGGTTATGGAGAAGACCAGCATGACGCACCGCTTCAGGCTCCGGGGGGCGTTTTCAGAGGAGAATCGGCTCTCCAGCCGCTGGGAGAAGAACCGGTCTCCCAGAAACAGCAGGAGCCCGCCCCCAAGAAAGCCCGCCAGGGCGGTGAGCCAGGGGTTCAGCCCCAGCCCTTCGGACATCTCGATGGAGGGGGCCAGCAGGGAGAAGAAGGAGGCGGCCACCATGACCCCTCCGGCCACCCCCAGCATCCCGTCCATGAGGTTTCGGTTGGGCTTTGCCAGGAAAAACACCAGGCAGGCCCCCAGGGCGGTGATGCCCCAGGTGAGCAAGGTGGCCAGCAGAGCCTGGACGGGATAGGCCAGCCGCAGAACACCGTCAAACATACCATTCCTCCTTTGGGGAGATTTCCCCCGGACCGGGGGTCATGGTATCCTATGCGGAAGGGGGGAGAATGGTGACGAAAGGGGTGCGTTCTATATCCTGCATCCCGGACGGTATGTTACACGGAACCACGCCTGTAGGGGCCGATGCCCACATCGGCCCGCTCTCTGAAGGATACGCACCACGTATGTCCCGCGGCGCTCTCCCACGAAAACCTGTTGACCTTTTCCCCCACACCATATAAAATATGGACACTGTACATCAGAAGGGAGTCCCTGTCCCATGCAAAAGCAAAAACTGGCCGCTGCGGCAAAAGCGGCCTTCCCCCATACCATCCCCATCCTGACGGGATTTCTTGTTCTGGGCATCGCCTACGGCATCTATATGAAGGCGTTGGGCTTTTCCCCCGTCGTCCCCATTCTCATCAGTATCTTCGTCTTTGCCGGGTCCATGCAGTTTGTGGCGGGCAGCGTTCTGACCGGCCTGTTTGCCCCGGTGAGCACCTTCCTGCTGACCCTCATGGTCAACGCCCGGCACGTGTTCTACGGCATCTCCATGCTGGAAAAGTACCGGGATCTGGGGAAAAAGAAGTTCCCCACCGTCTTCTGGATGTGTGACGAGTCCTTCTCCATCAACGTCTCGGCAGAGGTGCCCGAGGGAGTGGACAGGGGCTGGTTCTATTTCTTTGTGTCCCTGCTGGACTACAGCTACTGGGTCATCGGCACCACCCTGGGGGCCATCCTGGGCCAGTTCATCCCCTTTGACACCACCGGCGTGGACTTCGCCATGACCGCCCTGTTCATCGTTATCCTGGTGGGCCAGTGGGAGAAGGAGAAGAGCCACATCAGTACCCTGGGGGGGCTGGGTATCTCCCTGGTCTGTCTGGTGCTCTTCGGGGCGGACAACTTCATCGTGGCCTCCATGGTGGGCATCGTCCTCTTTCTGACCCTTCTGCGCCGCCCCATCGAAAGGAGGCTGGAACCGTGACCAACACCCAGATCATCCTCACCGTGGCCATCATCATGGCCGCCACCATGCTCACCCGGTTCCTCTCCTTCCTGGTCTTTCCGGCGGGAAAGGAGACTCCGGCTTTTATCCAGTACTTAGGCAAAGTCCTCCCGGCAGCCGCCATGGCCATGCTGGTGATCTACTGCTTCAAGGGTGTGGATATCACCAGCGGCAACCACGGTGTCCCGGAACTCATCGCCGGTGTGGCGGTGGTTCTCATGCACAAGTGGAAGCACAGCAT
>JAFVUT010000115.1 GCA_017502545.1 Ruminiclostridium sp. | reverse complement strand
GCTCCGAGGAATCCTTGCTCTCCGTTTCCCACACAGGGCCATCTCGATGGCGGGCTTTGCGGGGGCCATGGCTGCCTGACGGGCGGCCTCCAGCTCGGCCAGAGCCTTGTCCATGTCGATACGGGGGAAGAGGTTCTCGCCCTTGGTGACGGAGACGTCGGCTGCCAGACCGCCCCAAACAGCGGCGGACTCCCAGTTGCGGGCAGCCTCGCCAGCGCCCAGCTGGTCGAACAGCTTCTCCATGCTTGCGGGCATGAAGGGGGTCAGCAGCACGCCGCAGATGCGGGTGGTCTCCAGCAGGTTATACAGGACGGTGGCCAGACGGTCGCCGTTGGCGGCCACATCCTTGCCCAGGACCCAGGGAGCGGTCTCGTCGATATACTTGTTGGCACGCTGGATGACCTTGAAGACCTCGGCCAGAGCGTTCTGGAAGGCGTACTTCTCCATGTGCTCCTCGTACTTACCACGCAGAGCGGAGACCATGCCCAGCAGCTCCTCGTCCAGAGGGTCGGCCTGACGGCCTGCGGGCAGGGTGCCGCCGAAGTACTTGCCGGCCATGGCGGTGGTGCGGCTCAGGAGGTTGCCCAGGTCGTTGGCCAGGTCCACGTTGATGGTCTGGATCAGGGACTCGTTGGAGAAGTTGCCGTCGGAGCCGAAGGGGAAGGTGCGCAGCAGGAAGAAGCGCAGGGCATCCACGCCGAACATCTCGGCCAGGATGTAGGGGTCCACCACGTTGCCCTTGGACTTGGACATCTTGCCGCCGTCCAGCAGCAGCCAGCCGTGGCCGAAGACCTTCTTGGGCAGGGGCATCTCCATGCTCATGAGCATGGCGGGCCAGATGATGGAGTGGAAACGGACGATCTCCTTGCCCACGAAGTGGACGTCGGCAGGCCAGTAGTGGTCGTAATCGTCGTACTTGTCGTTGAGCAGGCCCAGGGCGGTGGTGTAGTTGAACAGAGCGTCCACCCACACGTAGACCACGTGGCCGGGGTCGAAGTCAACGGGCACGCCCCAGGTGAAGGAGGTACGGGAGACGCACAGGTCCTCCAGGCCGGGCTTGATGAAGTTGTTCACCATTTCGTTCACACGGGAGCGGGGCTCCAGGAAGTCGGTGTTCTCCAGCAGGTCCTGGATGCGGTCTGCATAGTTGGAGAGCTTGAAGAAGTATGCCTCCTCCTCGGCATCCTGCACGTCACGGCCGCAGTCGGGGCACTTGCCCTCCACCAGCTGGGACTCGGTCCAGAAGGACTCGCAGGGCTTGCAGTACTTGCCCACATACTTGCCCTTGTAGATGTCGCCCTTGTCGTACATCTTCTTAAAGATCTTCTGGATGGCGGCAACATGATAGTCGTCGGTGGTGCGGATGAAGCGGTCGTTGGAGATGTTCATCAGGTTCCACAGGTCCAGGATACCACGGTCGCCCTGGACGATGTTGTCCACGAACTCCTGGGGGGTGGTGCCGGCTTCCTTGGCCTTGTCCTCGATCTTCTGGCCGTGCTCGTCGGTGCCGGTGAGGAAGAGGACGTCGTGACCGGTCAGGCGCTTATAGCGGGCCATGGCGTCGGTGGCCACGGTGCAGTAGGTGTGGCCGATGTGGAGCTTGTCAGAGGGGTAGTAGATGGGGGTGGTGATATAAAATTTCTTCTTCCGATCTCTTTCCATGTGTATGACCTCCATGCACATTCGTGCTTTGTTTTTCTTGGTTGAATAG
>JAFVUT010000114.1 GCA_017502545.1 Ruminiclostridium sp. | reverse complement strand
GTTGGATAGAGTAACTGGCTACGAACCAGTAGGTCAGGGGTTCGAGTCCCTTCTGCCGTGCCACCTCCCGAATGCGTAAGCGTTCGGGAGGTTTCTTTCTGTTTTCACCCTGGAACGGATCCGTTCCGGGGTTTTATTGTTTCTGGCGGCGCCCTGTCTTGCCAGAAGAGAAGAAGCGTGGTATGATATTGCCATACATTATATTATATAGAAGGAGAGATGTGATATGGGAATGAAGATCAGTGTGCTGTACCTGGGCAGAATGGAGTTTCCCAAGTTCCGCCTGGTCCAGTGGGAGGACGAGGAGGAGATGATCAAGTCTCCGGCTGTGGCTCTGCTCATTCAGCATCCCACCCTGGGCAACATTTTGTATGATACCGGCAACTGCCATGAGCACCAGGAACTCTACACCCCTGATATGCTCCACAACTATCCTGTGGTGGAATGCATCTCGGTGAAGGAGGCGCTGGCCGCCAAGGGCCTGACCCCTGACGACATCGACCAGATCATCATTTCCCATCTGCACTTTGACCACGCCGCCGGTCTGAAGGACTTTGTGGGTACCAAGGCCATTCGGAATGTCCTGGTCTCTGAGGCTGACCTGAAGGAGGCCTGGTTCAGTGTTACCACCGGCAACGGCGGTGCCTATATCCGTTCTCTCTTTGATTTGGAGGGGATCCGGTTCAAGACCATCAACGAGGACACCTGGCTGGCCGAGGATTTCGGCCTCTTTGTGCAGAAGTCCCACACCCCCGGTGTCATCGGCCTGATCCTGAAGACCGAGAAGAGCGGCACCATCCTCACCACCAGTGATACCATCTACACCAGAGACAGCTATGACCAGGGCATCCCGCCCGGCGGGACCATCAACAAGACCACCGACGAATTTTTCGACAATCTGGAGCGGGTGAAGAAGATGGAGAAGGAGTTGGATGCCCAACTTCTCTTCGGCCATGATTTCCAGCAGATCCAGGAATGGGCAGCCAAGGGCTGGATCGAGTAAACATGATAACGAAAATCGGCTTCCGTTTTGTTCGGAGGCCGATTTTTTGTGAAAAAAGCAAGATTGTAACCAAACTGTAAGGGAGACCCCCTTTTCTTTTTCTTCAACATTATATATAATATATACAAGCAGTCACCCTGATCGTGGGTGGCTTGGGTTAGTGCGGCCTTGCGACCACAATCTATTGTGGGTCAGGGCAGCCTGCACCCTGCATCTGACGGTACACCTTTGTCTTGTCATATAAAAAATGTCCAAGAGAGGGGTCTGACAAAACGGAATTTTGTGGGTTTTTAGGTTGACTTTCGTTGTAAAAATCGTTGACAGAGAGGCCCTTTTGTTGTATTATTAGGGAGCGCGTGAAAGAGCGCAGTCTGCGATGATACGGGAGATTGCTCCGAAAGGAGGTAACTTCCGTGGAGTATGTCCGTGAATCGGGCGGCTGGGGAACTTGCTGCATGGCGTATATCGCCATGACAGGAGGCCAAAAAGCCGGCGTATTTTGCCGGTTTTCTTCATGCTTATGGAGTGATACGCACGGATAAGTGTATCGGGTTCCCCACCGTACGGAGCGTGGCAAAGACAATGACACTTCGTATGTTTCTTAGGAGGAAGACATCAACATGGCACAGAATGAAATGATTCGTATCAGACTGAAGGCTTATGACCATCAGCTTATCGACCAGAGCGCAGAGAAGATCGTTGAGACCGCTAAGCGCACCGGCGCTTCCGTCTCCGGTCCCATCCCCCTGCCCACCAAGAAGGAGATCGTCACCATCCTGCGTGCAGTCCACAAGTACAAGGACAGCCGTGAGCAGTTTGAGCGCCGCACTCACAAGCGCCTGATCGACATCACCAACACCACCCCCAAGACTGTGGAAGCGCTGATGAGCCTGGATCTGCCCGCTGGTGTGGAGATCGAGATCAAGCTGTAAAGCCTGAACGAACCAGACAGCCAAACCAACTAAGTGTACCCGCTGCCTGTCGCATTACAATAGAGACAGGCGGGTCATGTTGACAAACCAATGACAGCCCAATGGTCAAGTTTGCCAACCAATAACCTATTAAGGAGGAAAACCAACATGGAAAAGGCCATCATCGGCAGAAAGATCGGTATGTCCCAGATCTTCGACGAAGCCGGTAAGGTCATCCCGGTCACTGTCATCGAAGCAGGTCCCTGCGTCGTTGTTCAGAAGAAGACCGAGGAGAAGGACGGCTACAACGCCGTGCAGCTGGGCTTCCAGGACGTGGAAGAGAAGAAGCTGACCAAGCCCGAACAGGGTCACCTGAAGAAGGCAGAAGTCCCCATGAAGAAGGTCCTGAAGGAGTTCAAGCTCGACAAGGCCGCTGAGATGAACGTGGGTGACGAAATCAAGGCAGACGTTTTTGCTAAGGGCGATCACATCGACGTGACCGGCATCAGCAAGGGTAAGGGCTTCCAGGGCGTTATCAAGCGCTGGAACGCTGGCCGTGGTCGTATGACTCACGGTGGCGGCCCCGTCCACCGTCATGCAGGTTCCATGGGTTCCGGTACCGATCCCTCTCGTATCTTCAAGGGTAAGATCGGCGCTGGCCAGATGGGTAACGAGCAGGTTACCGTCATGAACCTGGACGTCGTTTCCGTTGATCCCGAGTTCAACCTGATCGCAGTCTGCGGTGCCATCCCCGGCCCCAAGGGCGGCATCGTCTACCTGAAGTCCACCGCTAAGACCATCCGCGAGAAGAAGGGCGATGCAGGCATCAGCTCCAACCCGCAGAAGGCTTCCGCACGTGCCAACCCCCAGAAGGCATCTGCAAGAAACCGCTAAAGAAAGGAGAGTTTGAGAAATGCCTAAAGCTAATATGTACAACATGGCCGGTCAGCAGATCGGCGAAGTGGAACTCTCCGCTGGCGTTTTCGGCGTAGAGCCCAATGAGCCCGCTGTGCACGCAGTCGTGGTCAACCACCTGGCAAACTGCCGTCAGGGCACTCAGTCCGCTCTGACCCGCGCAGAGGTTTCCGGCGGCGGCAAGAAGCCCTGGAGACAGAAGGGCACCGGCCACGCTCGTCAGGGCAGCACCCGTGCTCCCCAGTGGACCCACGGCGGCATCGTGTTCGCTCCCAAGCCCCGCGATTACAGCTACCGTCTGAACCGCAAGCTGAAGAGACTGGCACTGAAGTCCGTCCTGTCCGACAAGGCTGCTTCCGGCAACCTGCTGGTCGTTGACAACCTGGCTCTGGACGCTATCAAGACCAAGAGCATCAAGAGCTTCCTGGACGCTGTGAATGCAGGCAAGACCATCTTCGTTACCCCCGAGGTCAACGAGAATGTTTACAAGTCCGCTCGCAACATCCCCGGCGTCTCCACCACCACCGCCAAGATCCTGAGCGTTTACGACATCGTCAACGCTGAGAAGCTGGTCATCGACCAGAAGGCACTGGCAATCATTGAGGAGGTGTTCGCATGAAGACCGCATACGACATCATCAGACGCCCTGTGATCACCGAGCAGTCCATGGCTGACACCGAGATGAAGAAGTACGTCTTCGAGGTCGCCAAGTCCGCTACCAAGATCGACATCGCTAAGGCTGTTGAAGAAATCTTCGGCGTGAAGGTTTCCAAGGTCAACACCCTGAACGTGACCGGTAAGATGAAGCGCACCGGCCGCTTCCCCGCTGGCCGTCAGGCCAGCTGGAAGAAGGCAGTCGTCACCCTGACTGCTGATTCCAAGACCATCGAGTTCTTCGAAGGCATGGCATAAGGAGGTTAAAGGAACATGGCAACTAAGAGCTTTAAGCCCGTAACTCCTGCGCGCCGTCATATGACCGTGTCCGGCTTCGAGGGCATCGATAAGAAGGCAAAGCCTGAGCGCAGC
>JAFVUT010000113.1 GCA_017502545.1 Ruminiclostridium sp. | reverse complement strand
GTGACCCCCGCCCTCTACGCCGCCTACCCCACCCTGGAGGACCTGGCCAAGGCAGAGCCCCAGGACATCGAGCCCTACATCCACTCCTGCGGCTTCTTCCGGGCCAAGGCCAAAGACATCGTGCTGGCCTCCCGGATGCTGGTGGAACAGCACAACGGGGTGGTGCCCGGCACCATGGAGGAGCTGTTAAAACTCCCCGGTGTGGGCCGGAAGACGGCCAACCTGATCTTAGGGGACGTGTACGACACCCCCGGCGTGGTGGTGGCCGACACCCACTGCATCCGCATCACCGGCCTCCTGGGTCTCACCGACGGCACCAAGGACCCGGGGAAGGTGGAGAGCCAGCTGCGGGAGATCCTGCCCCCGGAGGAGTCCAACGATTTCAGCCACCGGATGGTCCTCCACGGCCGGGCGGTCTGCCGGGCCAGACGGCCGGACTGCGGGAACTGCACCATCCGGCAGTGGTGTGATCATTTTACCAATGGACAAGAATCGTAAAGCAAGAAGCCCCCGGTCGGATGACCGGGGGCTTCTTTGTTCTCAAAACACGAGTGCAGTCCTGCCACACGGCGGGCCGATGTGGGCATCGGCCCCTACAATAGAGGTACCACGCCTGTAGGGGCGGATGCCCACATCCGCCCGAGCAACGCCGCAGGTTACATTCTTTCCTTCCGATACCGCTCATAGATCAGCCGCAGGCCGTACTCGATGAGGTGGTCGTCCACAATATCAATGCAGTCGGTGTGGGCCGCCACCAGATGGGCCAAACCGCCGGTGGCCACCACCTTCACGTCCGGACCGTACCCCATCTCCTCCTTGGTCTTGCGGACCAGATACTCGGTGGAGCCCACAGCTCCGGCCACGGAACCCGCCTGGATCTGGGTCACCGCATCCCGGCCCAGCATGGTGGGGGGATACTCCAGGTCGATCTGGGGCAGCTGGGCCGTGCCGGTGAAAAGGGCGTTGGTGGAGGTGCGGATACCCGCCAGGATACAGCCCCCCAGGTAGGATCCGTCGGCTGCCAGGGCATCCACCGTGGTGGCCGTGCCGTAGTCCAGGACCACCAGGGGCTTGCCGTACTTTTCCATGGCGGCGATGCAGCAGACCGCACGGTCGGCCCCCAGCCGCTCCTCGGCTTCATAGGGCAGGCCCGGGTCCACGTTCTCGTCCACCACCAGAGGGATCTGACCGAAGGTCTCCCGGGCCAGTTCCTTTAGAGCCGGGATCACCTGGGGGACCACCGAGGCGATGATGACACCGGTGACCTTCCCGGCAGAGAGGCCAGCCTCTTCCATCCGGGGCAGCAGATCCTCCGCCATGGCCCGGGCGGTGGCTTCATAGTCCGTCACCTGACGAAAACTCCCCAGGACCTGATCCCCTTCCAGAAATCCAAACACGATATTGGTGTTTCCTACGTCGATGGCCAGCAGCATACGCCAATCCTCCCTTCCCCTGCCCGGCAGGGGTTTCTTTTCCAAAATTTTAACACAGTCAGGATACTTTGACCAGAGTTTTTCTCCATTCCGGCACAGATGCCCCCGCCCCCACATATACTGTGGCAGTACCACCCAGGAAAGGAAGGATACCCTATGCCCCAACTCGATCCCAGGCAGGTCCAGGACCTGCTGAAAAACCAGGCCCTCCGCCAGACCCTCTCCTCCCCGGAGACCCAGAAACTCCTGGGCCAGCTGAAGAAACAGGACCCTGCTCACCTCCAGGCCGCTGCCCAGGCCGCCATGCAGGGGGATGCCTCCGGACTGGCCGGTCTGCTCCGGACCCTCTCCCGGGACCCGGACACCGCCCGGGCGGTGGAGGAGCTGAACCGGAAGCTCTCCAAGTGACCAGACTTTGAAAGGAGGCCCTGCCCCATGGCAGAATTTGAGGATACCCTGAACGCCATCCTCTCCGACCCGGACACCATGGGGCAGATCATGGCCCTGGCCGGAAAGCTGGGGGGCGGAGACCCATCCCCGCCCCGGGAGGATGCCCCTGCCCCAACGGACCCCTTTCCCCTGGGTGACCTGACCCAGATGGGAAAGCTGCTGGAGCTCTTCCAGTCCTGCAAAGGCCCCAGGGAGGACACCCTGGCCCTCCTCACCGCCCTGCGGCCCTTTCTGAGTCCCAGCCGCCGGGAAAAGCTGGACCGGGCCCTCCGCATGGCTGGGCTCTCCCAGGCCGCCCGGCAGGCCTGGCAGCTCTGGAAGGAGGGGGAACTCCATGTATAACGCCTACATACCCCACCATCCGCCCCATGAAAAAATCCCGGAGGGTCACCCTCCGGGATTTGAAAAAACTTCTTGCGGTCCCACAGCCACCGGCCTGAAAGGTCTTCTGGATCGGCTGGGACTGGGAAAGATCGACACGGGGGATCTTCTCCTCCTCCTGCTCCTCTTTCTTCTGTTGAAGGAGGATGACCAGGGAGACATGATCCTCCTGTTAGCTCTGGCCGCCGTTTTCCTCCTGGACGGCTGAGCTCTCGTGGAGCACCGTACCGTCGGGAAGCTGGAAGGTCACCCCGGCCTCCAGGGGTGTCCGGAGGGATTCCTCGGTCATGGTATAGACGGTGACCCCGTCTGCCAGGGTCTCGGCGGCGCAGAGAAGACCGGTGGCGGTCTCGATCCAGTACCGGTCCAGATAGCCCAGATCGGTGTCCCGGACCTCGGCGAAGATGCAGTCCTTGCCGTTTTTCTCCTCATACCCGGCATCGGTGATGAGGGTCTTGTTCAGCTTCAGCACATCCTCATAGGTGGGGATCCGCTGGGCCAGGTCATAGGAATCCTCATCAGAGGGGACCTCTTTCCAGGTGCTGTCCCCGCCATACCAGAGATGGAGCTTTCCGTCACCCACCAGCCGGTGCTGGGTGATGCCGTTCATGCCGATAACCGTTTTCACATACCCGCCGTCTGTCCAGGTCTCCACCTTGGCAGGGGAACTTCCCCCGGCCCAGTGGAGGGTGACGGTGAGTTCCCGATAACAGCTCTCGGGGCGGGACAGGGTGGCGATGACGTTCTGGACAGTATCCGGGGTCACCTCCACCGGAAGCAGGTCACCCCCTTCCCCGGCCTCCTGGCTGATGTCAGGCAGGGAGACCTCCGGGACACGGTTGGTGAGGGCAGGCAGGCCAAAGCTCACCAGGACGGCTGCGATCACCGTGATGGCGATGGCGATGACCAGGATGGTTCGGTTTTTCTGCTCCACAGGACTCCCTCCTTTCACGGATGGGTTGGGGTTCTATCACAACCGTGGTTCAAACCCTTCGGAAAGCGGGACGATGTGGGCATCGTCCCCTACAGGCGTTGGTACCTCGCACGCACCATTTGTAGGGGCCGATGCCTTCATCGGCCCTACAAACGTCACGACACGGAACCCACGTGGCGGGCGATTCGTGAATCGCCCCTACAACACCCCCCGCAGGGGCAAATCTTAAACGTTGAACTCCTCAGGGGGCACTTCCCGCAGCCCCTTCTTCCACAGGATGGCATCCACGATGCGGCGGCAGGCATGGCCGTCGCCGTAGGGGTTCACCGCGTGGGCCATCTGGTCGTAGGCAGCCTGGTCGGTCAGGAGCCGTGCTCCCTGGGCGTAGACCTCTTCCTCCTCGGTGCCGGCCAGCAGGACGGTGCCTGCCTCCACGGCCTCGGGGCGTTCGGTCTCCCGGCGCAGGACCAGGACGGGGCGGCCCAGGGCAGGGGCCTCCTCCTGGAGACCGCCGGAATCGGTCATGACAAAGGCGGCTCTCGCCATGAGGTTGTGCATCTCATCGGGGGTGAGGGGATCGATCAGGTGGATCCGCTCATGACCGGACAGGTACTCCTGGGCGGCGCTGCGCACCACAGGAGACAGGTGGACGGGATAGACCAGCTCTGCCTCGGGGAAGTCCTCAGCCAGACGGCGGAGGGCCTTCATGATGTTGGTCATGGGCTGGCCATAATTCTCCCGGCGGTGACAGGTCACCAGGATGATCTTCTTTCCGGTGTAGTCCAGCTCATTGAGCAGCTGGGTACGGAAGACGTAATCTTCCCGAACGGTGGTCTTCAGGGCATCGATGACCGTGTTGCCGGTGATGAAGATGCCATCTTTGATGCCCTCATTCAGCAGGTTTTCCTTGTTGGCCCTGGTGGGGGCGAAATGCAGCTCAGCCAGGTCGCCCACCAGGGTGCGGTTCATCTCCTCCGGCCAGGGGGAGTACTTGTCCCAGGTGCGCAGACCGGCCTCCACGTGGCCCACGGCGATCTTCTGGTAGAAGGCCGCCAGAGCACCGGAGAAGGTGGTGGAGGTGTCCCCGTGGACCAGGACCAGGTCGGGCTTCTCCTGGGAGAAGACCTCCTCCATGCCCAGCAGGCACTTGCTGGTGATGGTGTACAGGCTCTGGTTGGCCTGCATGATGTTCAGGTCGTAGTCGGGGGTGATGTCAAAGAGTTTCAGAACGTCGTCCAGCATCTCACGGTGCTGGGCGGTGATGCAGCAGATGCTCTGGATCTCAGGTCTGCTCTCCAGCTCCTTCACCAGAGGAGCCATCTTCACCGCCTCCGGACGGGTCCCGAAGATGGTCATGACTTTCAGCGCCATTGTCTGCCGCCTCCTTTTCTTCTTGTTTGGGTTCTGCGTG
>JAFVUT010000112.1 GCA_017502545.1 Ruminiclostridium sp. | reverse complement strand
TTGCTGTGGATGGCAATCTTCTCATAGAGGGGGTCGCAGCCGTACTCGGTGATGCCGTCCACCCGGACGAACCAGCCGTCCTCGCCGTCGGTGACGGCCAGCTTGCCGTTCTTGGGCTGATAGCTGGGCTGGCAGAGGGCCATGTCGTCGGTGACAGGCTCGATGGTGCAGGTGTCGCTCATGGAGATGTAGGTCTTTTCACCGGTCTGGGTGTGGATCCCCAGCAGGACCCGGCCGTCGGCCACCCGGGGCACATCCTGGAGGAGCTCACTCTTGCCGCCGCCGGAGGCACCCTCGTGCATCATGACCATCTCGTTTTCGTAGGGGGTGATGACCCGGGCGGCAGAGGCGTGGGCGGTGACCCAGCCCTCCTGCTCGCCGATGTCCAGGAGGATACTGTAGATGCCCTTCTTGGCGGAGGGGCCGGGGTACAGGTTATAGGCAAAGACCTCGTGGAGGTCGTCGCTGCGGCTGTGGACCACCACCTGCTTGCCGGCGAAGTGGGTGTGGCGGAAGGGGGGAGCCACATAGACCACGGAACGGGGGGTGAAGGACTCGATCTCCCGGGCGTTCACGAAGGCCTGGAGCTGGGCCAGGGCAAAGGCGAAGAAGGCGGTGTTTCTGGGGCAGATCAGAATGGAGTCATAGCCGAACTGATAGCCGCCGGCCTTGAAGGGGACCAGGATGAGCTCCTGGCGGGACAGCCACTGATAGGTCTCCTCCCGCAGGTCAGAGAAGGGGTAGCCGTAAACATCCTGGAACCGGGGCTTGTCGGTGGGCTTATCGTCGGCGATGCGCATACAGTCCGGGTCACGGCGGCGCATATAGTCCTCCACGAAGTTCACGGAGGCACCGTTGCGGCAGCGGACCACGGTGGCTTCCTTCACCAGCTTGCCCTTTACGTCAAAGTTGACTTCGATGGTGTCAGTGTACTCGTTGCCGAAGATCAGCTCGTACAGGGTCTCCTTGGTCTCGGGGACGATGACACTGGGGCTGTTGAAGAGGATCCGCTCCACATCGGGAGTAAAATGGAACTTTTCCAGCAATATATTCATGGGATAAACCTCACTTTCAACCTCTCCCAAAGGGGAGAGAGGATAAATTCATGCTCTCTTTGTGGTGTATAATTTTATCTTATAATGTGCTTTCTGTCAAGGACTTTTGTACACAAAGAGAAGACGAGTTTCCTGCATCCCGGACCCATTCTATGCAGGGGAAACGGCAGGATTTCGTTGACCTTTGGGTCGAAGGAACGTATAATAGGGTGTATCTTAACAATGTAAGCAAGCGCCTCAGGGCGCATGGAGGGATAGAATATGATTCGATTTGAATGCGACTACGCCGAGGGTGCCCACCAGCGGATCCTGGAGCGGCTCATGGAGACCAACCTGGAGCAGACCCCCGGTTACAGCGAGGACCACTACTGCGCCACGGCCCGGTGGTATATCCGGGAGCTGTGCGAGGACGAGACGGTGGATGTCCACTTCCTGGTGGGCGGCACCCAGACCAACGCCCTGGTCATTGCTGCTGCCCTGCGGCCCCACCAGGGTGTCATTGCCCCGGTGAGCGGCCACATCAACGTCCATGAGACCGGTGCCATTGAGTCCTACGGCCACAAGGTCCTGGCGGTTCCCTGCGGGCGGGACGGCAAGATCACCGCCCAGGATGTGCGGAACGTCTATGATGCCCACTGGAATGATGTGACCCACGAGCACATGGTCCAGCCCGGGATGGTATACATCTCCCAGCCCACCGAGAACGGCACCCTGTACTCCAAGGCCGAGCTGGAGGCCATGTGGACCACCTGCCGGGACTGCGGCCTGTTCCTGTTCATTGACGGTGCCCGTATGGGTTATGGCCTGGTGAGCGAGGCCTGTGACCTGACCGTTCCCGACCTGGCCCGTCTGTGCGATGCCTTCTATCTGGGGGGCACCAAGCAGGGTCTCCTCTTCGGTGAGGCCCTGGTCCTGACCCATCCTGCCCTGAAGAAGGACTTCCGCTACCTGATCAAGCAGCACGGCGGCATGCTGGCCAAGGGCCGTCTGCTGGGTCTGCAGTTCTGCACCATGTTTGAGGACGGTCTCTACTTCCGGGCCGCCAAGGAGGCGGTGGACCATGCCATGACCATCCGCAAGGCCTTCCAGGACCGGGGCTATGCCATGCTCTTCGACTCCTACACCAACCAGCAGTTCCCCATCCTGCCGGATGACACCCTGGCTGAGCTGGAGAAGGAGTTCGCCTTCTCCTTCTGGGAGAAGGTGGATGCCACCCACACCGCTGTCCGGGTGTGCACCAGCTGGGCCACCCAGGCGGCATCCGTCCAGGCTCTCATTGAAGCCCTGGACAAGGTCAGGGAGGGCTGAGCCGTGAGGCTGTACACCGTGGAGCACCAGGGCAAGGCCCTGGTCTGTCTGGAGGATCTGGATGGCCGTCTGGCCGTTCTGCCCTATGAGACCATGAACGACCTGCTGACCGATGACCCGGAAAACCGGGAGAAGGTCCTGGCCCAGGCCAACCGGGAGATGGGGGCCCTCTTCTTTGAAGAGGTCACTGTCCTGGCCCCCATCCCCAACCCCCGGCAGGATGTGATCTGCCTGGGTATGAACTATCAGAAGCACAAGGCCGAGGCCGAGCAGTTCAACGCCCAGGCCTTCACCCGGGAAAAGGCCCGGGCGGTTTACTTCTCCAAGCGGGCCACCCACTGTCCCGGCCCCGATGCTCCTATCCCCGGGCACTTCGATATCGTGGACAGCCTGGACTACGAGACCGAGCTGGCCGTCATCCTGGGCAAGGACGCCTTGAACGTGTCTGAGGAGGATGCCTTCGACTATGTCTTCGGCTACACCATTGTGAACGATGTCTCCGCCCGGAACCTCCAGACCGGCCACAAGCAGTGGTACTTCGGAAAGGGTCTGGACGGCTTCACCCCCATGGGCCCCTGCATCGTCACGAAAGACGAGTTTGCCCAGCCCCCTGCCCAGGTCATCCGCACCTGGGTCAACGGGGAACTTCGTCAGGACGCCGTCACCGATGAGCTCATCTTCGGCATCCGGCACATCATCCATGAGCTGAGCCAGGGCATGACCCTCAAGGCCGGTACCATCATCGCCACCGGCACCCCCGCTGGGGTGGGCATGGGCTTCGACCCGCCCAGGTTCCTGAAGAAGGGGGACGTGGTCACCTGCCAGATCGTGGGCATCGGCACCCTGGAGAATACAGTGGAGTAAAAATGAAATCAGGCTCCCTCTGACGAGGGAGCTGTCAGCGAAGCTGACTGAGGGAGAGATAACGTACCCAGAGGGTTTTGCTGACCCTACACGTTTCGGTATCTCTCCCTCCGTCTTCGACCTTCGGTCGAATCCACCTCTCCCAGAGGGAGAGGCAAGAGGGCAGCGAATCCCCTTCAGACAAAAATCCCCTGGAACCGAGCGGTTCCAGGGGTTCGTTTTGTTTATGGAGTTGACTGAATGGTGGCGGGATCAGTCCTCTGCGTCCATCAGGTCCAGATCGTCCTCGTCGTCGGGTTCGCCCCGGGTGAAGGTGACCCGGACGGTGGAGGAGCTCAGCATATCCTCACGACGGGCGACCCAGCCCTTCTCGGCCATCTTTGCAATGCCTTCCTCCAGCTTCTCAATGGCGTCGTTGGTGTCCACGCCGGAGTAGTTGATCTTTTTTACTTCCATGGGTAGGTCCTCCTTTGGTCAGTTCTGCTGGGCTGCCTTGATCATGATGGCGCACTCCATGCGCTTCTTGAAGAGCTCGCAGCCGTATTCGTAGGTGCCGTTGATGTCGCCGCTGGCGTGGTAGGAGTTGGCTGCACAGCCCCCTGCGCAGTACAGACGGGCCCAGCACTCCCGGCAGTCGGGGTTGGCCACCACGTTGCAGCGGTGGAATTTCTCACCCAGCTCCGTGTTCTTCACGCCGTCCCAGACGTTGCCCATGGAGTAGGCGGGGTCGTTGACGAACTGGTGGCAGGGGAAGAGCTCACCCCAGGGGGTGACGGCCAGGTACTCGGTGCCCGAGCCGCAGCCGGACATACGCTTGTGGAGGCAGGGGCCCCCGGACAGGTCGATCATGTAGTGGTAGAAGGTGAAGGGACGGCCTTCCTTCTCTCTTTTGATCATCTCTTTGGCCAGGATCTCATACTGCTCGAAGAGCTTGGGCAGGTCCTCCTGGTTCAGGGCCCAGGGCTCGTCGGGAGGGCTCACCACAGGCTCCATGCTCAGCTCGGTGAAGCCCAGGTCGGCCATGTGGAAGATGTCGTTGGTGAAGTCCACGTTGTCGTGGGTGAAGGTGCCGCGCATATAATATTCCTTGTCCCCCCGCTGCTCCACGAAGCGCTTGAACTTGGGCACGATGATGTCATAGCTGCCCTGACCGGCGAAGTTCTTCCGCAGGCGGTCGTGGACCTCCTTGCGGCCGTCCAGGGACAGGACCACGTTGTGCATCTCCTTGTTGCAGAACTCGGTGACCTCGTCATCCAGCAGCATGCCGTTGGTGGTGAGGGTGAAGCGGAAGTTCTTGTGGTGGATGGGCTCCAGGGTGCGGGCGTACTGGACCAGTTCCTTGACCACGTCCCAGTTCATGAGGGGTTCGCCGCCGAAGAAGTCCACCTCCAGGTTCACCCGGGTGCCGGAGTTGGCCACCAGGAAATCCAGGGCCTGCTTGCCCACTTCAAAGGACATGAGGCCCCGGTCCCCCTGGTAGTTGCCCTGGCTGGCGAAGCAGTAGTTGCAGTTTAAGTTGCAGGTGTGGGCCACGTGGAGGCACATGGCCTTCAGCACGGGCTTGGTGGCCTGGAAAGCGGCCTGCTCCACGTCCTTCCACAGGTCCTCGGAGAAGAGCTTGCCGCCGTCCTTCAGAGCCTGGATGTCCTCCAGACAGTCCCGCAGTTCCTGCTCGGTGACATCCTCCATGTGGCCGTACCTGGCCAGCATCTGGGAGATGATCTCCTCATGGTCGGTGTTCTCGAAGAGGGCGATCATATCGTAGGCCACCTCGTCCACCAGGTGGACGGAGCCGCTGTAGATGTCCAGAACGATGTTGTATCCGTTTAATTTGTACTGATGAATCATGTTGTTGTCTCGTTTCTATGAGTGAGTTTTGAGAAGAAAAAGTGCCGCGTGATCCTAGGATCAGGCGGCACGTTTCTCCACATTCATGGAATCAGCGGTTGCTGTTTTCGCACTGCTGATTGGCAAGGCCGCAGGAGGTCTTGCATGCAGACTGGCAGGAGGTCTGGCATTCGCCGCAGCCGCCGGTCTTCAGGCTCTTGGCCAGATCGCGAGTTTCCAGAGTTTTGATTCTCTTCATTAGAGAACAGCTCCTTTCGATCCCGTTTTCACGGGGATAGTCGAAAATATTATAGAGTACTTTAGGCGGGATGTCAATGGGGTAGGCGGTGTAATGTGCCGCTGGCGGACCCAATTCGTAGGGGCGGATTCCATATCCGCCCGGAACGTGGGTCGGGAACTTGTTTGGTTTGTGGTATAATGCGTAAGGGTAAAACAACCTCTTGGCTCTCCCTCCGGGAGAGCTGGATTCGGCCGCAGGCCGAAGACTGAGAGGGCGAAGCTCTGCCGATGTGGAATGATGCTGATGTAGAGGGATGTATGCACTTTAAGACGACAAAAATGGACACAAGAGAAGAGGTTCTTTCTTTTTGCGTTGTTTTATATTGCAATTCGTTAGCTTTGTATGGTACGATAAAATCATCAAAGAATAAATCTATGATTTGCCTTAGAGAATAAGCAGACTATGGATATTGATAATTATGAAAGAGAGGGGTTTTAATGGACTTTATTGATCAACTCAAGCAGTTTTCTCAGCGGATAGATTCTCTGAAGGATACAGTTCAAACGGAGGAGGCAACAAAGACTGCACTCATCATGCCCTTCTTTTCCATGTTGGGATATGATGTTTTTAATCCCCAAGAATTTGTTCCTGAATATGTTGCAGACGTTGGAATCAAAAAGGGAGAAAAGGTAGACTATGCCATCATTAAAGACGGAAAGCCTGTTATTTTGATTGAGTGTAAGGCTATCTCTGAAAAGCTGGAACGCCATGATTCCCAGTTGTTCCGCTATTTTGGAACATCCGATGCTAAATTTGCTATACTCACGAATGGACAATACTATAGATTCTATACCGATTTGGACAATCCTAATCGGATGGATACAGACCCGTTCCTGACTATCAATATGCTGGATATTCGAGAGAATCAGGTTCCGGAATTGAAAAAGTTTTCTAAATCCGTTTTTGATGTAGATTCTATTTTTAGCACAGCATCTGACCTGAAGTATTTACAGGAGTTTAAGCGGAATTTTGCGGAGCAGTTAGAGAATCCTTCGGATGAATTTGTACGATTCTTTTTACAGGGATGCTACTCTGGGCAGAAAACACAGAATGTAATTGAGAAATTCCGCCCTGTGTTAAAAAAGGCGTTGAACGATGCCGTCAGCGAAATGATGAATGATAAAATCAAATCTGCATTAGGTGGATCTGGAGGCAGTGTGTCTGCGCCGGAGCAGAAGCCAGTTGAGGAAAAAGCTCAGGAGGAGCCCAGGGAAGAAAAGAAGACTTCTAACATAGTTACGACCGAAGAGGAATTAGAGGCATATTTCATTGTTAAAAATATGCTTGGGGATATTGTGAGCGTTCGTGATATCACATATAAGGATACGGAGTCGTATATCAATATTCTCTATAAGGCAAATACGAGAAAGTGGATTTGCAGACTGAAACTTTCAGCGCATCAAAAAACATTGATTATTCCTGATGAGAATAAGAACGAAACCAAGTATACACTTGAAGATGTCTACGATTTACATCAGTATAAGAACCAGCTGATAGAGGTTTTGACAAGATATATATAACTAACATAGAAACCCAAGGAGTCATGAATTCATGACTCCTTGGGTTTTGTGAAATGAAAGACATACAGGGACTGAGAAGGCGGCAATCCTGCGATATTCCAATATCGGCAGAAATCTGCCCTCTCCGTCTTTGGGCTTGCGCCCAAATCCACCTCTCCCGGAGGGAGAGGCGAGGTGGGCAGCAGGTACCTCACACCTCAACAGAAACCGTGGTGTAAGGCGGCTTGCCCCGGGTGCCGATGAGCTTCACCCCGGCCCGGTACAGCCGTTCCACATCGGCCACCAGGGCGGGGGTGATGACCTCGCCGGGGGTGATGAGGGGGATGCCGGGGGGATAGGCCCAGATATATTCCCCGCAGACCTTCCCCATGCTGTCGTAGAGGAAGTCCACCCGGCCCTCGGACATGGCGGCCTCCTCGATGGACCGCTTTCTGGGGGGCAGTTCGCTGACGGTCACCGGGGGAGCGGCCTCCTCTCCGGGGCCGAACTTCTCGTCCAGCTCCAGCAGGGCCTTTGCCAGGCGAGCGGGCATGGTGTCGTCGGTGCCCAGGCCGGTCATGGCCACGGCGTAGCGGTCCAGGGCCATTTCCAGCTCGATCTTGTAATCCTCCCGCAGGCGCTCCATGAGCTCCACCCCGTTCAGGGCGCTGTTTCGGGTGGAGATGACGATCTTGGCGGGGTCCAGACCAAAGATGCCGGGGTAGGAAGCCCCTGCTTCCCCTCCGTGACCGGGGAGGCGCAGGTGCTTCAGACCCTTGGCCAGTTCATCAAATTCAGCCAGGCGGCGGGACCAGGCGGCGAAGAGGTCCTCCTTTTGTTCCTCCAGCAGGCGGATGCAGCCGTCCATGGAGGCCATCAGCAGGTAGGAGGGGCTGCTGGACTGGAAGATCCCCGTCTGACGGTTGATCTGGGGAAGCTTCAGGAACCGGCCGGTGGCATGGAGGATGGCAGTCTGGGTGAGAGAGGGGAGCATCTTGTGGAGGCTGGCCACCGCCATGTCTGCCCCCTGGGCCATGGCGTGAGGGGGGAAGTGTTCCGTGAGACCCAGATGGGCCCCGTGGGCCTCGTCCACCAGGACGGGGATGGACTTCTCGTGGGCCACGCTGCAGATGCCGGCGGTGTCGCTGAGGACGCCGTCATAGGTGGGGCTGGGGTAGACGATGAGCTTCACGTCGGGGTGCTCTTCCAGGGCGGCAGCCACCATCTCCGGGGTGATGGAGCCGGAGAGACCGAAGGTCTCCTCCACGGGAGGCAGCAGGAAGACCGGCTCCAGGCCGCAGAGCTCCATGGCGTGGTAGATGGCCTTGTGGCAGTTCCGGGCCACCAGGATCTTGTCCCCCCGGTGGGTGGCACCCCGGATGGCGGCCAGAAGGGCGCCGGTGGAGCCGTTCACCTGGAACCAGCTCTTGGGCACGTCCCACAGAGCGGCGGCCTTCTTCATGGACCGGGCCAGGACCTCTTCGGGGTCGTGAAGATCGTCAAACCCGGGCAGTTCGGTAATATCCAGAGGGGCATTCAATACATTTAAATAGGAAGCCAGGTTGGCGTTTTCCTTGTGGCCGGGCATATGGAGGGAGAGATAGCCCTCCTCCTGGTGGGCCTGCAGACGCTCCAGCAGGGAGCTGTTACGGGTGATGGTCATAGAAGGGACCTCCTTTGGCAGAGTGTCAAAAAACCTTGGGATGTATGCCACCATCATACCAGATTGCAGGTCAGATGGCAACGATGGGTCTATCTGGCCTGTGGAAAAAGGGGGAACGGCAGGCCAGACTGACCATGAGAAAAAGTTCTGTTTTGATGATTTTGACAGGACCAGATGTGTGGTACAGTAAGGACACAGAACATCATAGGAAAAGGAGTGCCTGACATGACCCATACCGCTGCTGCCCGAACTTCCTCCAAAATGACCACCCGGGATATTGCCCTTACCGCCATGAGCCTGGTGCTGGTGTTCGTGTTCACCTACGCCATCAACATCCGCCTGCCTATCGCCGCCAACGGCGGCCTGGTCCACCTGGGCAACGTCCCCCTCTTCCTGGCTGCCATCCTCTTTGGCAAGCGCACCGGCATGATCGCCGGCGGCCTGGGTATGGCCCTCTTTGACCTCCTCTCCGGCTGGACCCTGTGGGCCCCCTTCACCCTGGTCATCGTGGGCCTCATGGGCTGGACCGTGGGTGCCGTCACCGAAAAGAAGAAGACCTTCCCCCGGTACATTCTGGCCATGGTCCTGGCCTGCCTCATCAAGATCGTGGGCTACTACATCGCCGAGGCTGTCATCTACAGTAACTGGATCATCCCTGTTTCCTCCATTCCCGGCAACCTGGTCCAGATCGGCGTGGCCGCTGCCCTGGTCCTGGTGGTCATCGAGCCC
Organism: Ruminiclostridium sp.; assembly: GCA_017502545.1. Taxonomy (GTDB): domain Bacteria; phylum Bacillota; class Clostridia; order Oscillospirales; family Oscillospiraceae; genus Evtepia. The sequence continues at coordinate 9,930 of JAFVUT010000112.1, read as the reverse complement.
CTTCGGCTGGCTGCAAAGCGGACCGGTCTCATGAAGTGACAAGACAAACTTGACAGGAGATTATGCAGATTCTGCGGGGGTTTTCACAGAAAACCCCCGCATTCTGCAAGAATCGTTATAGTGACCTTCATATCGACCCTTAAAAGCACCGGTTTTGTGGGATGACGCAAATTTTACACCAGGATTTTCAAAATAATTGTTGCATTTAGAAGATGGGCGTGCTATACTTTTTATGCAATGGGACGATATCTTTTGCCCCGTTGCGCAGTTTTTCCTGTATTTTCGCCTGTAGGAGTGCAGGTAAAAATAATATTTCAATGTGAAGGAGCAGATTACAATGAATGCTTATATTGAGCGCGTTATCGAGAACGTGAAGAAGAAGCACGGCAACGAGCCCGAGTTCGTGCAGACCGTCGAAGAAGTTCTGAGCTCTCTGGACCCCATCGTCGAGGCTCATCCCGAATATGAAAAGGTTGACCTGCTGGGCCGTATGGTCGAGCCCGAGCGTATGTTCACCTTCCGTGTTGTCTGGACCGACGACGCTGGCCAGGCTCACACCAACATCGGCTATCGCTGCCAGTTCAACGGCGCTATCGGCCCCTACAAGGGCGGCCTGCGCTTCCAGCCCAACGTTTACTCCGGCATCATCAAGTTCCTGGGCTTCGAGCAGATCTTCAAGAACTCCCTGACCGGTCTGCCCATCGGCGGCGGCAAGGGCGGCGCTGACTTCGATCCCTCCGGCAAGTCCGACGCTGAGATCATGCGCTTCTGCCAGAGCTTCATGACTGCTCTGTATCGTTACATCGGTCCCGACATCGACGTTCCCGCTGGTGACATGGGCGTTGGCGGCCGCGAGATCGGCTACCTGTACGGCCAGTATCGCCGCCTGAAGGGCGTTTGGGAGAACGGCGTTCTGACCGGTAAGGGCCTGTCCTACGGCGGTTCTCTGGCTCGTCCCGAGGCTACCGGCTACGGCGCTGTCTACTACACCGTCGAAGTTCTGAAGCACTTCAGTGAGTCCATGGAAGGCAAGACCATCGCAGCTGCAGGTTTCGGCAACGTTACCTGGGGTATCTGCAAGAAGGCTATGCACCTGGGCGCTAAGGTCATCACCCTGTCCGGCCCCGACGGCTACGTCTACGATCCCGAAGGCGTCTGCACCGAGGAGAAGGTCGACTACCTGCTGGAGATGCGTTCCTCCGGCCGTAACAAGGTTCAGGACTATGCTGACAAGTTCGGCGTTGAGTTCTTCCCCGGCCAGAAGCCCTGGGGCGTGAAGGCTGACATCATCATGCCCTCCGCTATGCAGAACGACGTCAACATGGAGCAGGCTGAGAAGATCGCTGCTTGCGGCGCTAAGTACTACATCGAGGTCGCTAACATGCCCACCACCAACGACGCTCTGGCTTACCTGATGGCACAGCCCGGCATGGTCGTTGCTCCCTCCAAGGCTGTTAACGCTGGCGGCGTTGGCGTTTCCGCAATGGAAATGTCCCAGAACTCCGAGCGTCTGTCCTGGACCGAGGAAGAGGTTGATGCACAGCTGCAGAAGATGATGATCAACATCCACAAGGTCTCCGCAGAGGCTGCTGAGCAGTATGGCCTGGGCTACAACCTGGTCGCTGGCGCTAACCTGGCTGGCTTCAAGAAGGTTGCTGAGGCTATGATGGAGCAGGGCATCTTCTAATTCAAGATTGTCACTCCCAATCTGTTTTCGCTAATGCGCAACACAGAGGACCCGATCTACGGATCGGGTCCTCTTTTTTTTCAGACATGAGGGACCCGCTTCGCTGGGCTCCCTCATGTGGTCTTCGGCCTGCTGCGCGCGACCGACCGGCACACTGGCAGGCCGAGAAGTGTTTTCCGGCACGTGCACGCCGCGCCGGAAAACGAATCGGAATTTCTTTCGCCGCTTTGCGGTGAAACTCTGCGAGGCTCCGGTGATGAGACCGGGGCTTTTTCCGTCTTTGCACAAAAACTCCCCGGGAAAAATTTTGGGAAATGGGGGAAAATCCGATGACTTTCCAATGGTTTTGTGGTAAACTAAAGAAGTCTATATCCAAATCACACGATTTCTAAGTCGTAATCATACCAAAAACCAAGGGAAAGGAAATCACCACCATGACTGAATTCAAGGGAAGCAGCAATTACGTCGTATCCTCCGACCTGCTGCGCATCGTCAACATCTCCATCGCCCTGGAAAAGCCTCTGCTCATCAAGGGCGAGCCCGGCACCGGCAAGACCCAGCTTGCCCAGGCCATCAGCGAGGCCCTGGGCAAGAAGCTCATCATCTGGAACATCAAGTCCACCACCAAGGCTCAGGACGGCCTGTATGTCTACGACACGGTCCAGCGTCTGTACGACAGCCAGTTCGGCGGCGAAGGCGTAGACGACATCAAGAAGTATATTAAGCTCGGCAAGCTGGGCGAGGCCTTCTCCTCCGACGAGCAGGTGGTCCTGCTCATCGACGAGATCGACAAGGCTGACCTGGAGTTCCCCAACGACCTGCTGTGGGAGCTGGACAGAATGGAGTTCTACATCCCCGAGACCAAGGAGACCATCTCTGCCAAGAAGCGCCCCATCGTCATCATCACCTCCAACGCCGAGAAGGAGCTGCCCGACGCCTTCCTGCGCCGCTGCATCTTCCACTACATCGCCTTCCCCAACCAGGCCATGATGACCGATATCGTCCACGCCCACTATGACAACATCGAGGACAACCTGCTGGAGATGGCCATGCGTGCCTTCTACAAGGTCCGTGACCTGCCCACTGTGGCAAAGAAGCCCTCCACCTCCGAGCTGCTGGACTGGCTCCAGGCCCTCCGTCTGGGCGGCGTGGACCCCGAAAAGATCGAGGAAGAGCTGCCCTACGCCGGTATCCTGCTGAAGAAGACCGAGGACCTGACCGCCGTCAAGAACGCCAAGAGCCGGGTGAAGAACGGCTACCGCTGGTAATAATAAGGAGGGGACACCGTGTTTACCGATTTATTTTACCTCTTTCGTGCACGGGGTCTGAAGGTGTCCATGAACGAGTGGCTCTCCCTCATGGAGGCTTTGGAGCGGGGCCTTTGCCGCAACAGCCTTCTGGAGTTCTACTACGTCAGCCGGGCCATTCTGGTCAAGACCGAGGCGGACTTTGACAAGTTCGATGAGGTCTTCCTGGAATACTTTGACCGGGTCCAGCACATCGAGGACGTGTCTGACGAGCTGATGAAATGGCTCCACGACCCCAAGAACATGAAGAAATACGACAAGGACGAGGTGGACGCCCGTACCACCCTGGACCTGGAAAAGCTCCGGCAGCTGCTGGAGGAGCGCCTGAAGGAACAGCACGAGCGCCACGACGGCGGCCAGTACTGGATCGGCACCGGCGGCACCTCCACCATGGGCCACTCGGGCTATGCCGCTACGGGCATCCGTGTGGGCGGCGAGGGCCGGCACCGGCACGCCCTTCAGGTGGCCGGTGAGCGAGAGTTCAGGGACTTCCGTGAGGACAACGTCCTGGACCAGCGGTCCTTCCAGCTGGCTTTCCGCCGTCTGCGTCAGATGACCACCTGCCAGGACGGCCCCATGGACGTGCTGAACCTGGAGCGCACCATCAGCGAGACCTGCAACAACGCAGGCTACCTGAGCCTGGAGTTCGACCGCCCCCGTGTCAACGACATGAAGGTCATGGTCCTCTTCGACTCCGGCGGCTCTATGACCCCCTATGCCCGTCTGTGCAGCCAGCTCTTCCAGGCGGTGAACAAGGCCAACAACTTCAAGGACCTGAAGATCTACTACTTCCATAACATCTGGTACTCTGAGCTGTACACCAAGCCTCAGTGCTACTACGAGGATGCCATCCAGACCCAGTGGGTCATCAACAATCTGAGCCGGGACTACAAGGTCATCGTGGTGGGCGACGCCTCCATGGCACCCACGGAGATGACCTGGGTGGGCGGCAGCAGCTGGTACAGCCGGTACAACAACGAGACCGGTCTGGCCTGGCTGAACCGGTTCCACAACCGCTTCGAGAAGATGGTGTGGTTCAACCCCATCCCCGAGGCCATGTGGGAGTATGACTACGGCTACCAGACCATTGAGATGATCCGCAATGTGGTGGATATGTATCAGCTCACCGTGGAGGGCCTGGGCCGGGGCCTGAAGAAGCTGGTCTCCGCCAGATAACCTAACCTATTGACCCCAAACCGGCCGGTCTCCGGCCGGTTTTACTCTGTCGAAAAAGGCAAGCCTTTTCCGACAATGGGGATTCCGGTCTGCTGCGCGCGCCCTTTGGGCACACTGGCAGACCGAGAAGAGTTTTCTGGCACGCACGTGTCGCACCAGAAAACAGATCAGACTCTTTTTCGCCGCTGCGGCGGCGAAACTCTACGAGGTTTTGATGACTTGCAGCTTTGCTGGGTTGTTATGCCGTGAAGAGATGGAAAAATGCCTGTAGGGGCCGATGCCACATCGGCCCGCTGTTACCCCCGAACCCAAAGGAGAGATCCCATTGATCAAAGCGATATTTCTGGACTACACCGGCACCATCCTCCAGGAGGACAGCTGGCAGATGAAAGAGGTGGTCCGGCGGGTGAACGCCGCCAGCACCTGCCGGGACGAGGACGACCTGATATCCCGGTTCCATGCCCATCTGAAGGCCTGGGAGGAGAAGAGTGTGAACGAAACCTATCGGGATGCCGATGAGGTGGTCACCTGCACCTTCCGGAGTCTGGGGGAGGAGATCGCCATGACCGAGGACATTCCCTCCCTCATGAAGCTCATGCGGTCCTTTTGGTCCGACGGCACCTTCTTCCCCGATGTGGCCCCCTTCTTTGCCCTGTGCCCTCTGCCCATCTACATCATCAGCAACAACGGGGAGGGCTATGTGTCCCGGGCCATGGCCAGACACGGCCTGACCCCCGGCGGATATGTCTGCGCCGACCACGTCCGGGCCTATAAGCCCGCCAAATCCCTCTTTGACCGGGCTCTGGAGGTCAGCGGATGCCGCCCGGAGGAAGTGATCCACGTGGGGGATTCCTACGACTCCGACGTGATGGGAGCCCGGTCTGCGGGGATCCGGCCCATCCTTCTCCAGAGAAAGGGCGGTCCCCTGCGGGAGGACGTGACCACCATCTCCAGCCTCACCCACCTGATCCCCCTGCTGAAAGAAGAAAGGAAGCGTGCGCCCATGAAGTATTACGAGATCCTGTTCAGCCCCACCGGGGGCACCCAAAAGACCGCCCACATCCTGATGAACACCCTCACCGACCGTCCCGTTCAGGTGGACCTGATGGACCGGGAGGCCGACTTCTCCGCCATCCCCTTCGCCAATGAGGATGTCTGCCTGGTGGCGGTGCCCTCCTTCGGGGGCCGGGTCCCGGTTCCTGCCGCCCAGCGGCTGGCAAAGCTCCGGGGCAACGGCGCCCGGGTCATCCTCATGACGGTCTACGGCAACCGCCACTACGACGACACCCTGGTGGAGCTGGAAGACCTGTTGTCCCAGGCGGGGTTCCGTCCTGTGGCCGGCATTGCCGCCGTGGCCGAGCACTCCATGGACCGCCGCTTTGCCCAGGGCCGTCCCGATGCCGCCGACCAGGCGGAGCTGGAGGCCTTTGGTACCGTCATCCGCCAGCGGCTCCAGTCCGGGGAATGTCCCGCCCTGGCCCTGCCCGGCAACCGGCCCTACAAGGATATGCCGCCCCTCCTCTCCAAGCCCCTGGCCACCGAGGACTGCGGCCAGTGCGGCAAGTGTGCGGAAGTCTGCCCCGTGGGGGCCATCGATCCCGAGGACGCTGCCGCCACCAACGCCGACCTCTGCGCCTCCTGCATGGCCTGCACCACGGTCTGTGCCAACGGCCGTCAGGTGCCCCCTGCCGTCATGGAGAAGCTCTCTGCCATGCTGGAAAAGGTCTGCCAGGGTCGGAAGCCCAACGAGTTTTTCTGATTGACATATCCCGGGAAAAGGGGTAAAATTTAAGTGGTTAGCAAATGCTAATTGAAAGATTTTTCGGAAAGGAGTGTTGATATGGAGCGATTCAACGTGACCGGAATGAGCTGCGCCGCCTGCTCGGCCCGGGTGGAAAAGGCGGTTTCCGCCCTGCCCGGGGTAGAGTCCGTGGCGGTCAATCTGCTGACCAACTCCATGGGGGTGGAGTTTTCTGCGCCTGCCACCGCAGAGGGGATCTGTCAGGCTGTCCAGGGGGCGGGTTACGGGGCCTCCCCGGCGGAGGAAGCCCGGCAGACCGCCGCCCCTGCCGTCCAGGAGGACACGGGGGAGTGGAAGCAGGTCCGTCTGCGCCTGATCGTCAGTATCCTTCTCCTCCTTCCCCTCATGTATGTTTCCATGGGGCATCCTATGGCGGGCTGGCCTGTGCCGGCCTTTCTGGAGAACCATGCCGCCTCCGGTTTGTATCAGCTCCTGCTGTCCGGCCTGGTGATGGTGGTGAACCAGAAATTCTTCATAAACGGCTTCGGCGGCCTGCTGAAACGGGCCCCCAACATGGACACCCTGGTGGCCATGGGATCGGCTGCGGCCTTCCTGTACAGCACCGGCCAGTTGTTCCTGGTGGTGAACGGCGACCATGCTTCCATGACCGGCCACAGCGGCTACTATTTCGAGAGTGCCGCCATGATCCTCACCCTCATCACCGTGGGCAAGATGCTGGAGGCCTACAGCAAGGGCAAGACCACCAACGCCATCCGGGCCCTCATGGACCTGGCTCCCAAGACGGCCACCCTCCTGAAGGATGGTCAGCCCGTGGAGGTCCCTGCCGAGCAGGTCCGACCTGGCGACCTGGTGCTGGTCCGGCCCGGCCAGGCCATCCCCGTGGACGGGGAGGTGGTCTCCGGCCAGAGCGCCGTCAACGAGGCCGCCCTCACCGGTGAGTCCATGCCGGTGGACAAGGGTCCCGGGGACCAGGTCACTGCCGCTACCCTGAACCAGAGCGGCTCCCTCACCCTCCGCACCCTGCGGGTGGGAGAGGAGACCACCCTCAGCCGCATCATCAAATTGGTGGAGGAGGCCTCGGCCACCAAGGCTCCCATCGCCCGCATGGCAGATAAGGTGTCCGGCATCTTCGTGCCGGTGGTCCTGGCCATCGCCCTGGTCACCTGCCTGGTGTGGCTGGCCCTGGGCCAGACCTTCGGCTTTGCCATCGCCCGGGCCATCAGCGTCCTGGTGATCTCCTGTCCCTGCTCCCTGGGTCTGGCCACCCCCGTGGCCATCATGGTGGGCAGCGGTGTGGGTGCCAAGGCGGGCATCCTCTTCAAGACGGCTTCCGCCCTGGAGGCCGCCGGAAAGGTCCAAACCGTGGTCCTGGACAAGACCGGCACCGTCACCAGGGGCGAGCCCTCTGTTACCGATCTCATCCCTGCCGATGGGGTCTCCCAGACCGAACTGCTCACCCTGGCCGCCGCTCTGGAGGCCCAGAGTGAGCACCCTCTGGCAAAAGCCATCCTGGCCAAGGCCAAGGGCCTGCCCCTGCCTGTGGCAGCCGACTTCACCGCCCTCCCCGGCAACGGGGTGAAGGGCGTGGTGGATGGCCGGACCCTGCTGGGGGGCAAGACCGGCTTCCTGCTGGACCAGGGCATCCTGGACCAGACCTGGGCGGACAGGGGCGAGGCCCTGGCGGCTCAGGGCAAGACCCCTCTGTACTTTGCCGCCGATGGCCATCTCCTGGGTCTCATTGCTGTGGCGGACACCATCCGGCCTGAGTCCGCCGCCGCCATCGCCGAGCTGAAGGAGCTGGGGATCACCCCCGTCCTTCTCACCGGTGACCAGGAGGCGACGGCCAAGGCCGTGGCTGCCCAGGCGGGGATCGAAGAGGTCATCGCCCAGGTGCTGCCCCAGGAGAAGGAGGCCCAGGTCCGCCGCCTGTCGGAGAACGGCGACGTGGCCATGGTGGGCGACGGCATCAACGACGCCCCCGCCCTCACCCGGGCCCAGGTGGGCATTGCCATCGGAGCCGGGGCCGACGTGGCTCTGGAGGCCGCCGATGTGGTCCTGCTGAAATCCACCCTGGAGGATGTGCCTGCGGCCATCCGCCTGTCCCGGAAGGTGGTCAAGAACATCAAGGAAAACCTCTTCTGGGCCTTTTTCTACAATGTCATCGGCATCCCCATTGCGGCGGGTGCCCTGGTGGGGGTGGGCATCACGCTGAACCCCATGATCGCTGCGGCGGCCATGTCCCTGTCCAGCGTCTGCGTGGTGACCAACGCCCTGCGCCTGAATGGATTTTCCCCCTATCAGGGGAGCAAATATCAGCCTGCACCCCAGGCAGAACCCATCGAAGAACCCGAACCGGAAGGAGAAATTCTCATGAACAAGACCATGAACATCGAAGGTATGATGTGCGTCCACTGCAAGGCCCATGTGGAGAAGGCCCTCCAGGCCATCCCCGGGGTCACCGTCCAGGTGGACCTGGAGGCCGGTCAGGCCGCCGTCACCTGCCCCGAGACCGTCACCGTGGAGGACCTGACCAAGGCCGTCACCGAGGCGGGGTATACTGTGAAGGGTGTGGAGTAATCCATGAAAAAGGAGCTGCGAAAGCAGCTCCTTTTTCGTTTGTCAGAAGCAAAGAAAGCTCTCCCTTTGGGAGAGCTGGCGCCGAAGGCGACTGAGAGGGCGAATTTCTGCCGATCATGTAATACCGCAACAGATCAGCCCTCTCCGTCACAGCTTCGCTGTGCCACCTCTCCCGGAGGGAGAGGTGATAGTCTTGTCAGCTCACCACTTTTTTTATCCTCTTTTTTATGGTATGATACCCTTGAAGAAATTTATCCATGGGAGGGAACTGCCATGAGAAAATACAAAAAGCACCCCGGTATGTTTCGGGCGGTGGCCATTCTGCTGGCCTGCTTCGCCGCAACCATCCTGATCCTCCACCTGGAGCTGGCCCGGCGCAGCGAGGAGGCCGCCCTGGAGCGGGTCCCCGCCTTTGCCCACCAGACCAGCGCAGGGGTCACCGACAAGGTGGAGGACGTGGCCAGCCGCCTCTCTACGGCGGCCCAGGTCCTGGCGACGGCCAACTGGTCTCAGGATCAGGTCACCCGGGAGATGCTGGATGCCATGACCACCACCGTCCCCTTCGCCCAGATGGGCATCCGTCTGCCTGACGGCTCTGCCGTGTTCAGTGACGGCACCTGGCAGCAGGCGGGCCATTGGGCCGAGACCCGGACCTGTCAGGGTCCCGGCGGGGAATTTTTGCTGGGGCGGGCGGAGGTCATCTCCCTGTCCCACGGCCCCACCTGGGCGGTCCGGATCTTCGTGCCCATCCCCGGCAGTGAGTCCCAGCTCTTTGGCACCATGCGCCTGGAGGACCTCTTCTCCAGCTCCTTCTTCCGGGGCTTTTTAGAGGGCGACCAGGGGGTGGTGGTCTTTGAGACGGCCACCGGCACCATCCTCCTGAACACCTGGGAGGAGGAGTCCCTGGGCCATAACTTTTACCGCAACGACTACCTGACCGGGTCCCAGACCCGCCAGTTGAAGGCGGGAGGTGGGGGGGAGGAGCTCCAGGTCCTCTCCCGGAAGACCCAGACGGGCCAGGTCTATTTCTGCGCCGAGAACACCGCACTCCCCGGCTGGAGCATCTACGCTGCCGCCCAGGAAAAGGCGGTGACTCAGGCAGTGGGCATCATCCCCTCCGGCCTGGCCTATACCGTTCTGGTGATGATCTACGCCGTGGCCATGGTGGCCGTCCTGCTCTACCAGGCCTCCCGGGAACAGCTGGCCCAGACCCGCCTCTCCCAGGAGGTGGCCCGAAAGAACTCCCTCATGAACGCCGCCCTCCCCGGCTCCTCCGTCCGGGTCTTTGAGCTGCTGCCCGACGGCATGATCCGTCTGCTCACCCCGGAAAAGGGCCAGGGCCAGCAGCTGAAGGCCGCCCTCTATACCCCCCTCCAGCTCCTCACCGAGCTCAACTGCTCTGCCCAGTGGGAGGCCCCCTT
>JAFVUT010000111.1 GCA_017502545.1 Ruminiclostridium sp. | reverse complement strand
GCACATAGACCGCCTGATAGGGCCGCACCGCCCGGGTCCCCAGAAGAAACTCGCAGCATCGGCTGCCGTACAGCGCCCAGGAGAGGACCGTAGAAAAGGCAAAGAGGGTGATCCCCAGGGCAATGACCAGGGCGCCCCCCTTCAGACCAAAAACCGTCCCCAGAGCCTGAACGTTTAGAGCAGTGCTGCTCATGACGCCATAGTTGATATGGATGCCCGAGCACAGCAGGGTCAGGCCGGTCAGGGTACAGATGACAAGGGAGGCCGTAAAAACCTCAAAGATCCCATAGAATCCCTGCTTCACCGGGTCGGTCTCGGAGGTGTTGGCATGGGCCATAGGCGCCGTCCCCAGTCCGGCCTCGTTGGAAAACACACCCCGTTTGATCCCCCAGCTGAGGGCCAGGGTCAGGGACCCCACAGCTCCCCCGGTGATCCCGGCCGGGTCGAAGGCTCCCCGGAAAATGGCTCCGAAAACGGGAAGCACGTTCTGCCAGTTGGCCGCCACCACCGTCAGGCAGGCCAGCACATAGGCCAGAGCCATGGCAGGGACCAGCTTTTCCGTGACCGCCCCCAGCCGCCGGACACCCCCGAAGAGGACCACCGCCGTGAGGGCTGCCGTCACCAGGCCCACCACCAGGTTGGCTGTGCCAAAGGCAGTGAAGCCGGGAGAAAAGGCCCGGATCACCGTGGTGACCGAGGCGGTGATGTTTCCCACCTGGACGGTATTTCCCGTGCCAAAGGCCGCCAGAGCCGCCGCAGCACAGAAAAAGACCGCCAGCCACCGCCACCGGGGACCCAGCCCATATTTTATATAGTACATGGGTCCCCCGGCCCACTCCCCGGATGGGGTCCGCTCCCGGTACTTCACCGCCAGGAGGACCTCGGCGTACTTGGTGATCATCCCCACCAGGGCGGCTATCCACAGCCAGAAGAGGGCGCCGGGACCCCCCAGGCAGATGGCAGAGGTCACCCCGGCGATGGAGCCCGTCCCCACCGTCCCGGCCAGGGCGGTGGTCATGGCCTGGAAGGGGGTCATCTCCCCCGGCCGGGCGGACTCCCGGGCAGACCGGTCCAGGACCTTCCCCAGGGTGTTTTTCATGGCGTGGCCGAACCGGCGGAACTGCATCCCACCGGTGCGGATGGTGAGCAGCAGGCCGATACCCATGAGCAGGATGAGGACGGGAGCCCCCCAGACGATGCGGTTGATGATGTCATTGACGGCGATGAGAACTTCCATGGTGCCCCTCCTTTGTGTCTCCATAGGATGCCACGGAGGATTCTCCTCTATGCGTGACTCATTCACCCCTCCTCAGAGGGCTCGTGTGCAGGAATTTCTTATGCTGCGTGGTGCAAACCCTTCCAGAGCGGGACGATGTGGGCATCGTCCCCTACAGGTGTGGGCATCCCGCACGACCCATTGTAGGGGCAGATGCCTTCATCGGCCCAATCACACCGGGGCGCACAGACACGTTCTCCGACAGAATAAAAAAGGCCGGTCCCGAAGGACCGGCCCTTTGAAAGGTCAGGTATGCAATTATGCCAGAGCAGCGGTGATGATGGCCATCTTGTAGACCTCGTCAGCGTCGCAGCCGCGGGACAGGTCGTTGATGGGAGCATTCAGACCCTGCAGGATGGGGCCGTAAGCAGCGAAGCCGCCCAGACGCTGTGCGATCTTATAGCCGATGTTGCCGGACTGGATCTCGGGGAAGATGAAGGTGTTGGCATAGCCGGCCACGGTGGAGCCGGGGAACTTCTGCTGACCCACCACGGGGGAGACAGCAGCGTCAAACTGCATCTCGCCGTCGATGGCCAGCTCGGGAGCAGCAGCCTTGGCCTTGTCGCAGGCGTTCTTCACCTTGTCCACGTTCTCGCCCTTGCCGGAGCCCTTGGTGGAGTAGCTCAGGAAAGCGATCTTGGGGTCGATGCCGAAGGTAGCAGCGGTCTTTGCGCACTCCAGTGCGGTCTCAACCAGTGCATCCTCGTCGGGATCGATCTGGATGGCGCAGTCACCCATGCACAGGCGCTCGTCCACGCCGTCCTTGGTGCGCTGCAGGATAAAGCAGGAGCTCACGTTGTTGTTGCCGGGCTTGGTCTTGATCAGCTGCAGAGCGGGACGGACGGTGTCAGCGGTGGAGTAGGTAGCGCCGCCCAGCAGGCAGTCAGCCTCACCCATCTTCACCAGCATGGTGCCGAAGTAGTTGCCCTTCATCAGGTTCTTGCGGGCATCCTCAGCGGACATCTTGCCCTTGCGCAGTTCCACCATCTTTTCGACCATAGCGTCCATGCCCTCGTAGGTTGCGGGATCGACGATGCGGACACCCTCGATGTCGAAGCCGCCCTTTTCAGCAGCAGCCTTGACCTCAGCCTCGGTGCCCACCAGGATGGGGGTCAGGAAGCCGTCCTTCTTCAGGCGTGCGGTTGCTTCCAGGATACGGGCATCGGGGCCCTCGGTGAAGACCAGGGTGCGGGGATTGGCCTTCAGAGTTTCAATCAGCTTTGCAAACATGATATTACCTCCAAAAATTAAGACATTTCTGCCTCTTTTTCAAATACATCCAATTTATTGTATCACTATCCCCCGTGGGTTTCAAGCCTTTCTTCCAGATTCCAGCACAGCCCGGGACAGGCGGGCCACCGCTTCGGGGATCTTCTCCTCCTCCAGACCGGAGTAATTCATCACCAGGACCCTGGTATGGCCCACCGGTTCCTTATAATAATATTGTGATACGAAGGAGAGCCGCAGGTCTTCCGCCTCGGCATCCCGCAAGATCTCCTGGTCGGTCTTGGGGGTATCCACCTGCATGAGGAAGTGGAGACCGGCATCCTCACCCCTGATGAGGACCTTTCCTCCCAGGGGGCTTCTGGCGATCTCGGACAGGAGCTTGTCCCGCAGGGTCCGGTAGTGGTTGCGCATCCGGTTGATGTGCTTTTCAAAGTAGCCCTGGGAGATGAACCGGGCCAGGGTCATCTGCTCCAGACAGGAGACCGTGCCGGAGTAGAAGCCCAGAGTCTCATAGAACCGGGTGACCAGGTGCTTGGGCAGGACCAGATAGCTGATGCGGAAGGCCGGGGCCAGACTCTTGGAGAAGGTGTTGATGTAGATGACCTTCTCCATCACGTCGATGCTCTGAAGGGTGGGGATGGGCCGCCCCGCCAGACGGAACTCGCAGTCATAGTCGTCCTCGATGATGTACCGGTCCTCCCCCTTGGAGGCCCAGCTGAGGAACTCATACCGGCGGCTCACCGGCATGACCACCCCCGTGGGGAAGTGGTGGGAGGGGGTGATATGAAGGATCTCTGCTCCGCTCTCCTCCAGCTTTTCAGGGATGATGCCCGAGGGATCCATGGGGATATGGCAGACTTTTACGTCGTTTTTCTCATAGATTTTGGTCAGTCGCAGATAGCCCGGGTCCTCCACCGCATAGCCGTGGCTCCGGCCCAGCAGCTGGATGAGGACACTGTATAAATACTCCGTACCGGCGCCCACCACGATCTGCTCCGGGTCGATGGTCATGCCCCGGAACTGGTAGAGATGGTCGGCGATGGCCTGGCGAAGCTGGCGGATGCCTCCGGCGGAGGTGTCGGTCAGCAATGCAGTTTCGTCCTCTCCTGCCGTCACATCCCGCAGGAGTTTCACCCACACAGAGAAGGGGAACATCTCCCTGGCCACCGACGACCCAACGAAATCCGCCCAGTAGGTCCGCTTGGGGGGCTGCTTGGGCAGGCTCCGGGCGGGCGGCGGAGAGGCGGGGGTCTCCTCCCGTTCCAGGTCACAGACGTAGTACCCCCGCTTGGGCAGGGTGTACAGATAGCCCTCGGCCACCAGCTGGGCATAGGCGCTCTCCACCGTGATGGTGCTCACCCCCAGATTTTTGGCAAAGGCCCGCTTGGAGGGAAGTTTTTCTCCGGATTTTAGTTTTTTCTGCAGGATGTCCTGTTTGATGCACCGGTAAAGATGCTCATACATACTCTCTGCGTCAATATTTTCAAAGGAATAGGTCAACACGGGTGTCCTCTCCCCCTTCCAATCTGGTCATGCCAAATAAGTGAAATCCCTTGATTTCGGCATTGTCAGGACCCATTATAGCCCCTCTTTTTCCCCTTGTAAACCCCACCTATCAGAAAAACTGATTCGTCAAACTTACAGATTTTTTCCGGGCTTTTTCCGGGGCTTTTGGGCCTCTTTTTCCCACTCGTTCCCAGCCCGCTTTTTCGGCCCGGTTTCTTGTGGATTTTGATTGAAACCCCAGGGGGAAAGGCCCTCAAAATCCACATTTCTGCCGTTGATTTTCACAAAAACCATTTTGCAGGGGATTTTCCACCAAATTGCAAATCGAATCAGTGGTTTTTTCAATTGTTTCTTCTCTTGCCAGAGATTTTCCTATCGTGTATAATGGGTTTGAAAAAGAGAACAATTGTGTTCCAATCGTGCACAGCACGACAGATCATCTACCCGGGACTCTGTCCCCACCAAAATATAATGAGAAGGAGACAGCACCATGAACGAAGTTCGCATCCGACAGTTCAAGCGCGTTCTGGTCGCCAACCGCGGCGAGATCGCCATCCGTGTATTCCGTGCTCTCAACGAGCTGGACATTACCTCCGTTGCCGTTTACTCCAAGGAAGACAAGTACGCCAGATTCCGTGACCTGGCCGACGAAGCCTACCCCCTGAACCCCGAAAGCGGCCCTGTTGACGCTTATCTGGATATCCCCACCATCATCAAGATCGCCAAGGACCACAACATCGATGCCATCCACCCCGGCTACGGCTTCCTGGCCGAGAACCCCGTCCTGGTGGAAGAGTGCGAAAAGAACGGCATCGTCTTCATCGGTCCCACCGTGGACAGCATGAACGCCATGGGCGACAAGATCTCCTCCAAGCAGATCGCCATCGCCGCCAACGTGCCCATCATCCCCGGCGTGGACCACGCCATGAAGACCGTGGAAGAGGCCCTGGAAGTGGCCGAGAAGGTTGGCTACCCCGTTATGCTGAAGGCATCCAACGGCGGCGGCGGCCGCGGCATGCGTATCGTCTACAAGGCAGCCGACATGGAGAAGGAGTTCAAGGAGGCCATCAACGAGTCCAAGAAGGCCTTCGGCGACGACCAGGTCTTCATTGAAAAGTATCTGCGCGGCCCCAAGCACATCGAGGTCCAGATGCTGGCCGACAACTACGGCAATGTGGTCCACCTGTATGACCGTGACTGCTCCGTCCAGCGCCGCCACCAGAAGGTGGTCGAGTATGCCCCCTCCTTCTCTGTCCCCGAGGCCACCCGCCAGAAGATCTTCGACAGCGCTCTGGCTCTGTGCCGCCACGTGGGCTACCGCAACGCCGGTACCTGCGAGTTCCTGGTGGACCTGGAGGGCAACCCCTACTTCATCGAGATGAACCCCCGTATCCAGGTGGAGCACACCGTCACCGAGCTGGTCACCGACATCGACATCGTCCGTTCCCAGATCCTGGTGGCAGAGGGCTATCCCCTGAACTCCCCTGAGATCAGCATCCCCTCCCAGGAGTCCATCCAGTGCCACGGCTACGCCATCCAGACCCGTGTCACCTCCGAGGACCCCTCCAACAACTTCATGCCCGACACCGGCAAGGTGGCTCTGTACACCTCCGGCTCCGGCAACGGCATCCGTCTGGACGGCGGCAACATCTACACCGGCGCCGAGATCCTGCCCTACTACGACTCCCTGCTGGTCAAGATCAGCTCCTTTGACCGCACCTTCATGGGCGCTGTCACCAAGTCCCGCCGGGCTCTGCGTGAGATCAAGATCCAGGGCATCAAGACCAACATCTCCTTCCTGATCAACGTCCTAAACGACACCACCTTCCAGGAAGGCCGCTGCTACACCACCTTCATCGAGGAGACCCCCGAGCTCTTCACCCTGTCCCACAGCGCAGACCGTGCCTCCAAGATCCTGGCCTTCCTGGGCGACAAGATCGTCAACGTCTCCAAGGGCAACAAGCCCTACTACGAGGACCGTGTCCTGCCCAAGTACAATGAGACCGCTCTGGTCCACGGCTCCAAGGACGAGTTCAAGCGTCTGGGCGCCACCGGCTTCACCCAGAAGATCCTGGGCGAGAAGAAGCTGTACGTCACCGACACCTCCATGCGTGACGCCCAGCAGTCCCTGATCGCAACCCGTATGCGTACCAAGGACATCGTCGGCGCAGCCCGTGCCACCAACACCATCATGCAGAACGCCTTCTCCGTGGAAGCATGGGGCGGCGCTACCTACGACACCGCTTACCGTTTCCTGAAGGAATCTCCCTGGAAGAGACTGGAGATCCTGAACGAGCGTATGCCCAACACCCTGATCCAGATGCTGCTGCGCGCCTCCAACGCCGTGGGCTACAGCAACTACCCCGACAACCTGGTCAAGGAATTCATCCGCATCTCCGCCATCAAGGGCATTGATGTCTTCCGTGTCTTCGACTCCCTGAACTGGATCGAGAACATGAAGATGCCTATCGAGGAGTCCCTGAAGACCGGCAAGATCGTCGAAGGCGCTCTGTGTTACACCGGCGACATCCTCAACCCCAACGAAGTCAAGTACACCCTGGACTACTATGTGGAAAAGGCCAAGGAGCTGGAGTCCATGGGCGTTCACATCCTGGCCATCAAGGACATGGCCGGCCTGCTGAAGCCCTACTCCGCTTACAAGCTGGTGGAGACCCTGAAGTCCGAGCTGAAGATCCCCGTCCACCTGCACACCCACGACACCACCGGCGCAGGCGTGGCTACCGTCCTGAAGGCTGCCGAGGCCGGCGTTGACATCGTCGACCTGGCCATCGAGTCCATGGCAGGCTGCACCAGCCAGCCCTCCCTGAACGTGGTGGTCGAGGCCCTCCGCGGCACCGAGCGCGACACCGGTCTGGAGTTTGAAGGCCTCAACGAGCTGGCCCGCTACTACGAGCACGTCCGCAAGGTCTACGCAGCCAACGAGTCCGGTCAGGTCTCCCCCCTGGCTGAGATCTACAAGCACGAGATCCCCGGCGGCCAGTACTCCAACCTGCTGGCACAGGTCACCGAGATGGGCTCCAAGGACGAGTTCGAAAAGATCAAGGAGCTGTACCGTCAGGCCAACATCCTGCTGGGCAACCTGATCAAGGTCACCCCCTCCTCCAAGGTGGTTGGCGACCTGGCCATCTTCATGTCCAAGAACGGCCTGACCATG
>JAFVUT010000110.1 GCA_017502545.1 Ruminiclostridium sp. | reverse complement strand
GTCATAGTAAGCGGTGAACCGCTCGTCCATCACATACATCTGCCCCAGGCCCTTATGTATCTCGGGCCGGTATTGGAGGCCGGAGAGGATCAGCCACTGTTTATGATGAGAGACAATGGTCTCCCCTTCCGGACCCTCGGGGGAGAGCCCCGCCCGGACAGCCTGCTCCAGCCCTTCCAGGATGGCCCGGTCCAGGTCGGTCCACCTCTCGCAGTCCTGGGGGGACATATCCCGAAAGGCCTTTTGGCTCCGGTCCACGGCCTGGTCGCCGTATTTCTCCCGGCTCTCCTTGCCGTACTTCTGCTCATTTTCCTCGGTCATTTGGGCCTTGAAGGCCGCGAATTTCTTCTCGTCGGTCATGGTTTCCTTCCTTTCCTCGGCCCGGATGTTGGTCCGCACCGATTGGATCAAGTGGTCCAGCTTCTCCCGCTCCCGTTCCAGGTCGACCAAATGGGTGCGGAGCAGGGCCAGCCGGTCCAGGGAGGGGTCGTCCAGGCAGGTTTTCACCTGGGCCAGCTCCACCCCCAGCTCCCGGAAGAACAGGATGTGCTGGAGCCGGTCCACTTCCCGGGGACCGTAGTACCGATAGCCGCTCTCCGCCACCCGGGCAGGCTTCAAGAGGCCGATCTCATCATACCACCGCAGGGTGCGGGTGGTCACCCCGGCCAGCTTCGCCAGGGCCTGAATGGAGTATTCCATGGGTCCTCCCCTCCTTTGTCTACAGCATATCACTTGACGTTACGGGAGAGTCAAGATAGAATTTCAAAAAACGGGAACCTTTTTCCTATTTTCTCCGTCTATATAAAAAACAGCGAAAGGATGTGTACGCCATGAAGAAAGTGTGGTTCCTTCTGCTCCTGACCCCTCTGCTCCTGCTGACCGGCTGCCGGGACCGGGGAGAGGCCGCCAAAAAGCCGGTCATCTACCTCTACCCCGAGGTCCAGACCCAGGTGGAGGTCCGGCTGGACTACGACGGTGACCTGACCTGCACCTATCCCGCATACAACGACGGCTGGTCCGTGACCGCCGCCCCCGACGGCACCCTCACCGACCGGGAGGGCCAGACCTACAACTACCTCTACTGGGAGGGCATCCGGGAGGCCGACTACGACTTCTCCCAGGGCTTCTGCGTGGCGGGAGAGGACACCGCCTCCTTCCTGGAGGATGCTCTGGCGGACCTGGGCCTTACCCGCCGGGAGGCCAATGAGTTCATGGTCTACTGGCTGCCCATGATGGAGCCCAACCCCTATAACCTGATTGCCTTCCAGCAGGAGGCCTACACCGACACGGCGGTGCTGACCATTGAGCCTCAGCCCGACACCCTCCTCCGGGTCTTCATGGCATGGAACCCCCTGGAGGCCCCCGTGGAAGTGGAGCCCCAGACCCTCACCGCCCCTGCCCGCACCGGATTCACCGTGGTGGAGTGGGGTGGGACGGAGGTGGGAGGTTGACCCCCCCCCACGACCTCTCCCTCCGGGAGAGGTGGATTTGGGCCATGGGCCCAAAGACGGAGAGGGCGAATCTCTGCCGATATCCCAATACCGCAGCAGAGCCGCCCTCTCAGTCACAGCTTCGCTGTGCCAGCTCTCCCGGAGGGAGAGCTTCTTTTTTCTCCTGCCAGGTAATTGGCGGGAGCAAGCCCCCGCCCTACACCTTACTCACACTTCGGGGCTTTCACCTCATTGCCGGAAAAAGCATTGGGGCCGGGGTTGGACAGGGAGAAATACATCCGGGCGGCCTTGGTGGTGCCAAAATCCTGGTTGGAGCCGCTGTCCATGACGGCATTGAAAGCATCCCGGAACATCTGGTTGTGGGCCTCCTCCCGGTTTAAGAGGAAGTCGATGGTCTCCCGGACCTTCTTGTCCTTGATCTGTCGGTACAGATACTCATAGGTCACCTTGGCCCGCTGCTCGGAGGCGATGTTGCTCAGCAGGTCGGCGCAGAGGTCCCCGGTAACCGTCACGTAGTCCGCCGTCCAGGAGTAGCCAGAGGCGTTCACCAGACCGGGAGACAGCCCCAGCTGGACGTGGGTCTGGATCTCCCCCGCCTTCACCTCCTGGGCGGCCAGGTCGTGGCCATTGAGGAGGTTGATGGTCCTGCCGATCATCTCCAGGTGGGAAAGCTCCTCGGCGGCAATGTCCAGAAAGAGGTCCTTGATCTTGGGGTCCCTGATGCGGAAGCTCTGGGCCATATACTGCATGGCGGCCTTCAGCTCACCGTTGCCGCCCCCCAGCTGCTCCTGGAGGAGGGCAGCGTACTGGGGGTTGGGCTCCTCCACCGCCACCGGGTGGAACAGTTTCTTTTCATGGGTAAACATGGGGTTCACTCCTTTCGCGTTCTGCCCATATTTTGCCGCAAAAGAGCCGACCCTATCCCTTTTTCGTTGACTTTACACGGTGGTATCCTGTATCATAAAGGCAACAAAACAGAGAGAGGATGGTCCCCATGCTCCGTAAATTCAAACGACTGAGCGCCCTGGCCCTGTGCCTGACCCTTCTGATGGGTCTTCTGGCGATCCCCGCCAGCGCCAACTACGACATCTACGTCAACGCCAAGGATGGCGTGGGTCTGAACCTGCGCACCGGTCCCGGCACCGAGTACAGCAAGGTCCGCAGCCAGCCCATCCCCATGTACACCAAGCTTAGCATCTCCCAGACCCAGGACTCCGCCGCAGGCAACCCCTGGGGTTACACCAGCTATGAGGGTGTATCCGGCTGGGTCTGCCTGGTGGAGACCACCACCTACGATCCCACCCCCAAGGCTCCCGCCTCTTCCTCTGTGAACACCGCCGATCCCCTTTCCTCCATCGCTTACATCGGGGACCGCTCGGCCTGCAAAATGGATGCCGCCATGGCCCAGGCCTACCTGGAGGCCATCGCCGGTCAGCCCACTACCGGCCAGTGGGGCGGCACCCTCCAGGCCGTTCTGGTGGATGCCGGTCGGGACGGCTACCCCCTGCTCATGACCACCTATCTCATCACGGAAAACGGTATGTACGACGAGTGCGACATCCCCATTATCTGGGAGTACAGGAACGGCCACGCCGTGGCCCATGACTTCCAGGCGGACACCGATCTGCCCTCCCCCATCCAGATGGCTACCGACACCATTGCCGAGGGCAAGGTCCTGCGGGTGGACTCCAACGGCGGCGGTGCCGTGGACCCGGTCCAGGGTTCCCTGTACTATGCCGTGAACAAGGCCCAGCTCACCCTCCTGCACACGGTGAAGGAGTACACCGACAGCCGGACCTATGAGCTGGACGGCAAGGGCTATCCCTCCCTCCAGGCCATTTCTGCCCAGCTGGGCTGGGCGGACTCCCTGGACAACGCCCTGCTGACCACCAACGGCAGCACCCTCTTCCTGGACTGCATCACCTGCGATGCCGGCACAGCCGTCACCGCTCTGGACATCTACCTGACCAACCTGTCCCCCGATGACCCCGGGGTGGAGGCTGAGACCCCCGAAGATCCTGCCTCTGAGGATCCCGAGACTGCCCCCACACCTCCTCCCATGGAGAGAACGGGATCTGCCGGCGCCAGCATCGCCCTGGGCATCATCATCTTCCTGCTGGTGGTCATCGTGATCCTCTTCGTGGTCATGATCACCAGACTGAAAAAGAAACATTAAAACACAAAAAACGGACTGTCCTATATGACAGTCCGTTTTTGTTGCAAGTACCCCTCATCAGTCACCTACGGTGACAGCTTCTCCCCAGGGAGAAGCCTTAACGTCTCCTGAAAGGCAAGCCTTCTCCCCCTGGGAGAAGGTGGCACGGCGCAGCCGTGACGGATGAGGGTTGAGTCATTCTATCATTCCGGGAAACAGAGCATATCTCCCGCCACGGGGGTGTAGAAGAGCTTGGCCACTTCCTCGTTGTCCTGGGTGACTCCCAGGGCCCACATGAGCTTGGCCACCACGGCCTCGATGGTCATGTCGTAGGACTCCAGCACCCCCAGGTCGTTTTTCAGGCTGTGGCCCACGTTGTACACCGCCAGGTCGCTGCCCTCGTTCTGGACCTGGGTGGTCACTGCCACGATCTTGCCCAGGGCGCAGGCCGCCCGGATGCGGTCGTAGAAGCCCCCCTTGTTTCCGGCGGGGACGCCGCCCACGCCGAAGCTCTCCACGATGACGGCATCGCTCTCGGTGAGGGCGAAGGACAGGTACACCGGGGAGATGCCGGGGATGAGCTTCACCAGGGAGACCTTGCTGTTGAGCTTGTCATAGAAGACCGGGCCGCCGGGCTTCACCTGGGGCTGGATGTAGGGGATGAGCCGCCCGTCCTGGACCATGCCCAGCACGGGGTAGTTGATGGAGGAAAAAGCGCCGAAG
>JAFVUT010000109.1 GCA_017502545.1 Ruminiclostridium sp. | reverse complement strand
TATGCGAGGCAGGCTGTATCTATGGAACCGGGCAACATGCAGTATCAGCAGCTGCTCAGTCAGCTGCAAAGCGGCGGCGCATGGTAACCAAGACCAAGACCACCAAGAACAACTCTCTCATGGCCTATGTGACCATAGAGGACGACACCGGCTCCATCGAGATGCTGGCCTTCTCCCGGGTGCTGGAGGAGAGCGGCAGCTACCTCCAGGTGAATATGCCCATCCTGGCCACGGGCCGGATCTCCGTCCGGGACGAAAAGGCCCCTCAGCTCATGTGCGACCGGGTCCTCCCCCTCCACCAGGTCCCCGGGGCTCCCATTGACCCCAACATCCCCCCCGTCCGGTCTCCTCAGGTCCACACGGGTCGGCTCTACCTGCGCTTCGACTCCGAGGCTACCCCTCTCCTGGGGCGGGTGAAGAACCTCTTCACTATGTTCCCCGGGGAGAGTCAGGCCATCCTCTACTTTGCCGACACCAAGCGCCGTCTGGGTGCCCGGTGCCTCCTCCACGATGCCCTTCTCCAGGAGCTGAAGGACTACCTGGGAGAGGAAAACGTGGTGCTGAAATAACAGAAAGGAAGGATCCCCATGAAACGACTGTTATGCATTCTCCTTTCCCTGCTTATGACCCTCTCCCTGTGTGCCTGCGGCGGTTCTGAGGAACCAACTCAGGAGGCTCCTCAGGAAGGAGATTCCCACATCTCGGCTGTGACCGGCACCGAGGCCGAGCCTCCCGCCCAGGAGAGTTCGGCGGCAGAGGCCGTCTCCGACGAGGCCCTTCTCCTGTCGGTCAACGAGAAGCTCTTTGACCAGTACTACTTCCTCTACGGTCTGCGCCCCGGCGCCGTCTTTGAGCAGGACTGGGAACCCTACACCACCACCACTGGTCCTGAGGGCTACGACCAGCCCTGGTTCCCGGTGGTGGACCCCCAAGTCCAGTCCCTGGATGACATCCGGGCGGTCTGGGCAGATTATTTCTGCTCCTCCGTCCCCATGCCCGAGGAATATCTGGCCAGCTACCGGGAGTTTGACGGAGTCCTCTGCACCAGCTGTCTGGGCATCGGCGACGACATCACCTTCCGGGAGATCAAGGCCGAACAGGTCCTGACCCGAACCGGGGAGACCGCCACGGTCCTGGCCCTGGCCTACCACGAGGATGTCATGACGGAAGAACCCTACACCGTGGAGTATCACCTCCCCATGGTGTGGGAGGACGGCCAGTGGAAGGTGGCTGACATCCAGCCTGTCCAGTAATTTCCCATCATCTCAGTTTTGAAGAAGGTGTCCTATGAAACCCTTTTCCACCTTCACCCCTCACCACCAGCGGACCTTCTGGGTGGTTCTCAGTATCCTCCTCCAGATCGGTCTGGTGCTGGGCGTGCTCCACTTCTTTAACCAGTACTTCGTCTTCTTCTACTGGGTCTGCGTGGTGGTCAGCGTCCTGGTGGCCCTGTTCATCTCCACCCGCCGGAACAAACTGGCCTATAAGGTGGCCTGGATCGTCCCCATCCTCCTGGTCCCCGTGGTGGGCGGCCTCATGTATATCTTCCTGGGGGGCGGGCGCAAACCCCAGTTCCGCCGGAGAGAGGCCATCCACGTCTGCCGCCAGCAGCTGATCCCCACCCTGGACAACCTGGACTTCCTGCGGTACGGCCCCGATGCCGCCCAGCAGGCCTGGTATCTGCAAAATTCCGCCCTCTGCCCCGCCTGCGGGAACACCGAGACCCGATACTTCCCCACGGGCGAGGCCTTCTTCCCCCACTTCCTGGAGGAGCTGCGCAAGGCCCGCCGGTACATCTTCCTGGAGTACTTCATCATTGCCGAGGGCTCCATGTGGGATGAGATCCTGGATATTCTGAAAGAAAAGGTCCGGGAAGGGGTGGAGGTCCGGGTGATCTACGACGGCATCGGCTCGGCCAACACCCTGGACTCGGACTACGACGAGACCCTGGAGGCCATGGGCATCCACTGCCGCCCCTTCCACCCCTTCCTGCCCATCCTGTCCATCCACCAGAACAACCGGGACCACCGGAAGCTCTGCGTCATCGACGGGGTCACCGGCTTCGTCAGCGGCCTGAACATCGCCGACGAGTACATTGCCCGGAAGGAGCGGTTCGGTTACTGGAAGGACAACGCCCTCCTCCTGCGGGGAGAGGCCGTGTGGAGCCTGGTGGTCTTCTTCCTGACCATGTGGGACGACGGCCGGAAGGAGAGATCCGACCACGACCGGTTCCGCCCCCAGGTCCTGCCTCCCATGGAAAACACCCGGGGGCTGGTGATCCCCTACGTGGACACCCCCTTCTCCGAGGACACGGTCTGCGAAGACCTCCACCTGCTGATGATCACCAAGGCCAGGAACTACCTCTACCTCACCACCCCCTATCTCATTCTGGACGAGACCCTCACCTCGGCCCTGCGGACGGCCGCCCGATCCGGGGTGGATGTGCGGATCATGACCCCCCACATCCCCGACAAGAAGGCAGTCTTTGCCGTGACCCAGTCCAACTACGCCAGCCTCCTGGAGGCAGGGATCCGCATCTACGAGTTCACCCCCGGCTTTCTCCACAGCAAGACCGTGGTGGTCGATGACCTGTACGCCTCCGTGGGCAGCTGCAATCTGGACTACCGGAGTTTTTGTTTGCAGTTCGAAAACGGCGTGTGGCTCTGCGGCACGGATTCCGTGGAGGCTGTCCGGGACGACTTCCTGGAGACCATCCCCCTGTGTGAAGAGATCTTCCTGGAGGATGCCACCCCGAAAAACCTGTGGGCACGATTGAAGCGGTCCCTGCTGCGGCTGTTCTCGCCGTTGTTCTAACAACCTCTCCCTCCGGGAGAGGTGGCAGTGCGAAGCACTGACGGAGAGGGCTGATCTCTGACGATATTCAAATCCGGCGGGATATCCGCCCGGGTAACGTAGTTCCGGGAACGGTTGGCAGGAGCAAGCCCCCGCCCTACGGGCGTGACCCTTTGCCTGTAGGGGCCGATGCCCTCATCGGCCCTGCCAACGTGGCAACACAAACCAACGTAAGATCAGACGAAACAATCCCCCTGACCAAACGGTCAGGGGGATTCGTTTTAATCCACATAATACTTGATCTCTTTTTTGTTCTCGTCCCAGAGCCCTGTCTCATAGTCCGCAATGGCCTGGCGCACATCGTTGGTGGGGTTCAGGGCATCAAAGGGGATGTTGTTTCTCTCGCAATATTCTCTGGCCACAGCTTCTTCCAGTTTTGCCTTGACGATGGTGGCAGGGGCCTGCTGGCGAAGTCTCTCTATATACTGGTCAAAGGTAATGCCCTGGGACTGGCAGTATTCATCGATGATCGCCTTTCCTTCCGGCATTTCATAGGAGGCGTACGCAGTATCCTGCAGGAACTGCTGGACCTCTTCTTCCGTTGCCGTCATCCCACGGGCTTCAGCCTCTTCCTTCAGGATCTGTTGGCTGACAATAAGGTTTACGATGTCCCGGTCAGAAGGGCTGCCGTCAGAATACTCCTGATACAGCGCCACCAATTCCCTGGAAATGGGCTCCCCCCGGAAGGTGGCGGCCACATCATCCCCCGGGGCTTCGCCGCAGGCGGAGAGGAGAAACAGAAAGAGGGTGCATACAAGAAATAATGATCGTTTCAACCTGAATCCCTCCTGAAATTATGGTTTTCTTCATTTTACCCGGTCTGTCTGCCTTTGTCCATAGGAAGCCGGGCGATTCGTGAATCGCCCCTACGATTTCTTCCCGTATTCCATGTAGGGAACGGTCTTGACCGTTCCGTCGTGGTGCAGGAACGAGCGAACTGGTCAAGACCAGTCCCTACATGGCGGGGTGCCATTCACCAACCCCGGGTGTCGAGCCACGTTCGCCCTCTCAGTCAATGCCTCTGGTAAATCGTATCGTCACACAAAAATGGGTGTGCTGCAAATGCAGCACACCCAAATCATTTGATCCGTCCCGCAGGGACACCACAACTGCCCCAACGGGGCAATTTCACTCGGCCAAGGGCCGAATTTCACACGCCGCAGGCGTATTTCACTGAGCCTTGGGCTCAATTTCACTGGGGCCAGCGGCCCCTTTACTCTTCCTCGTCGGGCTCACGGGTCTCCTCCAGCAAAACCTGCAGGATGCCGTTGTAGAGCTTTTCCGGGTGGGCCCGGAACTTCTCGGCCAGCATGGTGGACTGCTCGGGAGAGACCGTCAGCATATCCAGGGTCATGATGTTGCCCTTGTCGTCGTCCAGGATCAGGCGCAGGGTCTCCCCCCCGTCCTCTCTGGGCAGGATCTCCGCCCGGACCTGGGCATCCCGGCGCAGAGCGCCGTTGACCTTGGCCAGGTTCCGGTCGCACCGGCGGCGGACGGAATAGGCCAGGTGGTCCTCGCAGACCTTGCTGTTCTGGCGGCCCCGGTCGGTGATGGCATAGAGGCCATCGGCCATGGAGAGCTGTTCCAGCTCCACCAGGCGGTTCACAGCCTCGGCGAACTCGAAATAGGTCACACCGTCATCACAGAAGGCCATGTCAGCCAGGGTGACGAAGTCCACCGGAGCGGCTACCCGGGACATCAGGTAGAGCACCAGGATCCTGATATCCAGTTGATCGCGAATAAAACCGGTACGGCCCATGGGATCGCCCTCCTTGTTTTCCTCCGTGTTGTCTATGGGATAATTATACTAAATTTCTTGGGAAAGGACAAGAGGGGATTTCCCGGGACACCTCAGAAGCAGCCGCAGTCCTGGTCTGTCCCCTCTGCGGGACGGCCCGCCGGGAAGAATTCCCCCACGGGGAAGCGGATCTGGCGGAAGATCTCGCAGGGGTCGCTGTCCCCCTCCTCCTGGTCGGTGCAGCACTCCCGGGTGGGCATGCAGTAGTCGTACATGGGGATGAGCAGGTGGGTGTCCCGCTCCAGCCGGACGATGGAGAACTGGCCCAGGGTCACATACAGCCGGCGGCAGTTGGACTCGAAGGTCAGGTCGCAGTCGAAGCAGGCGCTGATGCAGGGCGGGATCTCGATGAACTCGTTCTCCGGCCCGCAGCCGCAGGGAGGGGGCGGAGGGGGACAGCAGGGATTGCAGGGGTTGGGGGGGCAGGGAGGCGGGCAGAGGCAGGGCTCACAGGCCTCCAGGACCTTGAGGCTCAGGACGATGGGGTCCACCACCTCTAAAATGGCCTCGGGGAGGCTGGTCCCGCCGCAGCAGCAGGCTTCGGGCAGATCCCGGGAGGAGAAGGCCTTGGCCCCCCGTTCACCCCCGAAGAGCTGGACCCGCTTTTCAAAAACCGCCAGGCCGCTGATCTCCGCCGGCCGGGCCCCGCCCACGAAGGCCTCGGCGGTGATGCGGTAGTAGTAGCGGATGTCCACGTGGAAGAACCCCTTGCTGTAGGGGGCGGGCTCCACGTCGATGTAGGCCTGGAGGAGCTCGGCCCGGCCGCCCCGGACGCTGAGGGCCCGGTCGATGACCGCCTGAGAGGTCCGGGTAGGATAGACCCGCAGGTCCTCGATGCAGTCCTTATCCCGGCAGCTGTCGAATATTTTTCTGGTATGGATACACACGGCTTCCCGGATGGCGCAGTTGTCCTGCACGGGACCCGGCACGACCCTTTCACTCATGTTATGACCTCCTATCGTTATACTGGCATTTGCCACTCCATTCTATGCGTGGGCGGGGTGGTGGTGCGGATCTGGGACTGGGGCGGCAAAAGACGACAAAACTTCCCCCTTGAAATTTCTGCGCGGAAGTGCTATACTGACCACACTGAAAATTTCAAATGCAGGATTGGTATATCGGTATTACCCCAGCTTCCCAAGCTGGTGAGGCGGGTTCGACTCCCGTATCCTGCTCCAAAAAAGAAGTCCGCATCCTAAAGGATGCGGACTTCTTTTTTGGTGACCTGCGGTCATTCGACTTGCTTCGGGCGAAGTGAATCCGCCCGAAGCCAAGATTTTGGGCATAGCCCAAAATGCTTGTACGCCGCATTGGCGGCGAACCTCCTGCAACACCGTTGCTCCCCGTCTGTTTTTATGCTATGCTTTACAAAAGAGGTGACCTGTATGAAAGACGGAAAGAAATACATCCTCATTGCCGATGACGAGCCCGAGATCCGGGACATCTTAAAACTCCTCCTCACCGGGGACGGCTACGCCGTCCTGGCAGTGGCCGACGGCCAGGCGGTGGTGGAGTGCGCCGGCCCGGACATCGACCTGTATATTTTAGACGTAAACATGCCCAAACTGACCGGCATCATGGCCGCTGCCAAGCTCCGGGAGACCTATGAGACCCCCATCGTCTTCCTCACCGCCTACTCCAGCGAGTCCGACAAGGTCATGGGCTTTTCCGCCGGGGCGGACGACTACATCGTCAAGCCCTTCTCCAACGTGGAGCTCCTCATGCGGGTGAAGGCCATCCTCCGACGCAATCCGGTCATCACCCCCGCACAGCCCAAGGAGGAGCCCGTCAACCGGGTGGCCATCCAGGACCTGATCCTGGACCTGGACCGCCAGTCCGTCCTGCGGGGGGAGGAATCCATCTCCCTGACCCACACGGAGTTCAAGATCCTGGAACTGCTGGCCACCCACCGGAAGAAGATCTACTCCCTGGACAACATCTACCAGAGCATCTGGGGAGACGATGCCGTGGGGGACAGCGCCATCATGGTCCACATCAAGAACATCCGCAAGAAGCTGGGGGACAACTCCCGCAGCCCCACCTACATCAAGACCGCCTGGGGGAGGGGCTACTACATTGACTGACACCAAGAAACGGCGAAAACTCTCCCACGAGATCCTGGGCCTGGTGGCCGCTTCCTTTGCTGTGGCTTTCTTCCTGATGGAGTTTTTGTACCTCACCGCCCAGGGCATCTCCCACCACTACATTGAGATCAACGACCTGATCCTCAACGAGGACCAGTACATCACCCTGGACGGCTGGCTCCTGAATCTGAGCCTGCTGGTGGCCCTCCTCTTTTTTCTTACCCTCTTCCTGATCCTGCTGGGCCAGAAGCTCTCCTACATCCGGACCCTCACCCAGGGGGTGGAGGCCCTCCGGGCCAACCGGATGGACCACGAAATACCCCTGGAGGGCAGCAACGAGCTGACCCAACTGGCCGAGACCATCAACTACCTGTCGGCCACCCAGCGGGCCGTCCAGGAGAAGGAACGGGCCCTGGCCCAGGAGAAGGAACAGCTCATCCGCACCCTCTCCCACGACATCCGCACCCCCCTCACCTCCATCCTGTCCTACTCGGAGCTGCTGCAGACACAGGAGGACTGGGACCCTCAGCAGATCCGTGCCCACCTGGCCCTCATCCGGAAGAAAGCCGGGCAGATCAAGGAGCTCACCGACATCCTTCTGGACGGAGGCAAGCGGAACCCGGAGCCCTTCGAGAACGCCCGGTTCCTGCTGGAGCAGCTGGCAGCCGAGGCCGAGGAGACCCTGGAAGAGGACTTCCCCGTGGAGATCGACCTGTCCTCCTGTCCCCCCTTCCAGGGGACCTTTGACCCGCGGGAGCTTCAGCGGATCTTTGACAACCTGGTGTCCAACATCCAGAAGTATGCCGACCCCGCCCGGCCGGTGGTCTTCCGGATGGCTCTGGCGGACGGCAGCCTGGTGATCACCCAGGAAAACGGCAAGGGGACCCGCCAAAGCCCCGCCGAGAGCCACCAGATGGGCCTGAACAGCATCCGCCGCATCGCCCTGAACTACGGGGGCAAGGTGGAGATCCGGGAGGACGAGACGGCCTTCGCCATCTCTGTGGTCCTTTCAGAGTTTTAACAAAGCTTCTTCAGAATTCTTTAGAATTTCCTGATCATCTTCTTTAGAAACCAGCGTTACGATAACCTCACAAAAGAAAAACACCCCCGCACAACACAGAATAAACTTTGAAAGTGAGGATAAAAATTATGTTGAACTCTCTGGACCTGTTGATCATCGTTTTCATGGCAATGACCGCCATCAGCCTGCTGGCCATCTGCCTGATGTTCCTGGTGAAGCACCCCACCGTGAAGAAGGTCTCCTTCTACTTCCTAGCTATCTTCGGTATGCTGGTGGCCGTGCTGAACCACCTGATGACCCCCTTCACCTTCCCCGGTGAGCTGGCCATTGGCTGGGGCCTGGGCGGCCTGAGCGTGGCAGCCCTCCTGATGACCCTGCTGAGCAAGAACGAGAAGCTCCACAAGATCGCCCCCATCCTGGTTGTGGTCTCCGTGGTCTTCGGTATGCTGAACGCATTTATGTAAACGATTGCAAGAAAAAGAGACGCCGACGGCGTCTCTTTTTTTCGTTACCCAATGCCTCCCTCTCAGAGGGAGGTGGATTTGCCCGAAGGGCAAAGACGGAGGGAGTTTCCCCTGTCAGTAAACTCCCCCAGTCACCTTCGGTGACAGCCCCCTCGGAGAGGGGGCCTTGCTGCCGTGGCTGCAGCGTACTATAATATGTCGAAACAACAAGAGGCCCTTTCCAAGCAACTTTTTTTCAAATTTTTCCTCACCAAGCGTGAGATTTCCCCTTCCGATCCGGTCTAATAGGGTGAAGAGACAAACAGAAATGAGGTGACGCCTGTGAACGACCACAACATCATAGCCCTGTTCTTCGCCCGGGAGGAAGCCGCCATCGAACACACCCAAGCCAAATATGGCAGCCGCCTTTTCTCCCTGGCAGACCACATCCTGCGGAACGATCAGGATGCTGAGGAGAGCGTCAGCGACACCTATCTCCGGGCCTGGGAAACCATCCCGCCCCAGCGGCCCCGGTACTTCTTCGCCTGGCTGGCCAAGATCTGCCGAAATTTTGCCCTGAAGCGGCTGGAGTGGAACACCGCCGCCAAGCGAAAGGCGGAGGTGGTCAGCCTCACCCAAGAGCTGGAGCTGTGCATCCCCAACCCCTGTCGGCAGATGGTTGCCCTGGAACTGGGGCAGATCCTGGACGCATTTCTCCGGGAGCTCACCCCGGACAATCGGCTGGTCTTCCTGCGGCGGTACTGGTTCGGGGACACCATCGGAGAGATCGCCGCCCGGTACGGCCTCGGGGAGAGTGCCGTGAACATGCGGCTGAACCGGACCCGGGCCAAGCTCCGGGCACACCTGGAAAAGGAGGGGATCCCAGTATGAACGGACGAGATATTTTCCTGGCCCTGGACTTCATCGGGGAGGACCTGGTGGAGCAGGCTGAATTCGACTCCTTCCCCGCCCAAAAGCGAAGACTGCGGCCCTTGCTGGCCGCTGCCCTTATCGCCGTCCTGCTGATGGGTCTGGTGGGCGGAGCCGTGGCCTACAGCCAAGGCTGGTTCTCCGGCTTCTTCCGGGAGGTCAGCGGCGGGGACCTGTCCCCGGAGCAGATGGCCTATCTTCAGGATTCCGAGCAGGTCATCGGCCAGGCCCAGACCCATGACGGCTGGACCATCCAGCTCCGTTCCGTCCTGAACGACGGCACCACCGCCTACATCATCCTGGGTGTCACCGGCCCGGAAGGGGTCAGTCTGGAGCCCAGGATGGACGGAACCACCCAACTGGACTTCTTCGGGCCGGGAAACGGCAACATGGCCGAGTTCCTCACCTGCACCAAAGGGGTGGAGTGGGACAGCCTCCGCCTGGACTGGGTGGAGGACGGGGACGGACTGGAAAACACCAGGCATTACGTCATCCAGATTGTTCCCGAAAAGGCCGGGCTGGTGGACCCCTTCGGTCCCAAGGCGGTCTACCATATTAAGATCGAGGACCTCATCCACAGGGCTACCGACACCGCCTACCAGCAGCATCTGATGGACACCAAGTATAAGGGGCAGGATGGCATCATGTTCACCCCCGAGGAGACCGCGCGGATCCATCCCACAAAATACTTGGCCAAGGGTGTGTGGGAGTTTGACCTCTCCTTCAGCTGGAATGCACCCCAGAAGGAGGTCCTCTCCACCCCTATCACCACCCAGGCATGGTTTCACAGTGAGAACGACCTCCGGGAATTGCGGGACGTGACCCTCACCTCGGTCATCCTGCACCCCCTCAGTGTCACCTTCACCTTTGAGCCGGACGACTACCCGGACTTCACCCTGGGACAGAACAAAGTGTGGGTGGTCATGGAGGACGGAAGCCGGGTGGGACTGCTGTTCTACGGCTTCAAGGGCCGAGCCTCCGTGGACCTTCTGGCCGAGGCTCCCCTGATCTTCGACCAGGTAGACCACATCCTCATGGCCGACGGGACCAAGATCCCGGTGGGGTGAACCCCGACACCGTACCGTCCGGGTATGCAGGGGCGAACTGCGTTCGCCCGCGGGACGATGAGGGCATCGTCCCCTACAGGCAAAGCACCACGCCTGTAGGGCGGGGGCTTGCTCCCGCCGCCCGTTCCCGCACCTATGTTGTGATAGAAGCCCTCTTTATCTAATACTCACCTCAAGCTGCACAAAATTTTCTTTCCTCTTCCCGTTGTTCTTCCTCTCATTATGTGGTAAAATAACGGAACCACGAAATATTTTCACAGAAAGAGAGCGACTTATGAGCTACGACAAGGAACTGGTGGCCCACAAGCTCCAGCGGTGGGAGAATTACCTGAACAACTACAAGCTCCCCGCCTGGAAGGAACTGCCCGACATCGGTCTCTACATGGATCAGGTCATCGCCCTGCTGGGCCAGTACCTGGACTTCATCCCCGTGGAGGACCAGAAGAACAAGCCCGTCACCCCCACCACCATCAACAACTACGTCCGGCTGAAGGTCATGCCCGCCCCGGAAAAGCGGAAGTACTACCGCATCCACATTGCCTACCTGATCATGATCTTCACCCTGAAGCAGGGCACCAGCATCAACGGCATCCAGCAGCTGCTGCCCATCACCGCCGATGAGGAGGAGGTCAGAAAGTTCTACACCCACTACATCGAGCGTCTCCAGGACATCGCCCTCTTCTACACCGCCCAGACCCGTACCGCCGCGGTGGAGATCCTGGGGGACCCCGGCGAGCAGGAGCCCCGGGAGGATGCCGTGGAGCACTTCATCATTCAGAGCATCCTCATGTCCGGCTTCTCCCGGATCCTGGCAGAAAAGCTTCTCCGTCTCCAGGATGCCGACACCCAGCAGGTCCTGGACCTGGAAAGCATCAGCGGCGGCACCTGGCACCGGTCCATGGAAATGACCCAGAAAAAGGAGGACTGACCCATGCTCTTTGATACCCACGCCCATTACTACTCCTCCGCCTTCAACGAGGACCGGGACCAGGTCCTCTCCTCCCTGCCCGGGGAGGGGGTCGGTCTGGTCCTGTGCCCCGGCAACGACCTGTGGTCCTCCCGCCGGTGCATTGAGATGGCCGAACAGTACCCTTACATTTACGCCGCCGCCGGCATCCACCCCGAGGATGCCCTGAACCTGCCGGAAGACTGGCTGGCCCAGATCGAAGAGATGGCCGCCCACCCCAAGGTGAAGGCCATCGGTGAGATCGGCCTGGACTACTACTGGAAGGAAGTCCCTCACGATGTCCAGAAGGAGGTCTTCCGGGCTCAGCTGGCCCTGGCGGAAAAGTTAGATTTACCCGTCATCGTCCACGACCGGGAGGCCCACGCCGACTGTCTGGCCATCGTGAAGGAGTTTCCCAAGGTCCGAGGGGTCTTCCACTGCTACTCCGGCAGCGCCGAGGATGCAAAAACCCTGGTGAAGCTGGGCTGGCACCTGTCCTTCACCGGCACCATCACCTTCAAGAACGCCCGGAAGGCCCCCGAGGTCATCGCCGCCGTGCCCATCGAGCGCATCATGGTGGAGACCGATGCCCCCTACATGGCACCCACCCCCTTCCGGGGCAAGCAGTGCGACTCCCGGTACGTCTTCCGGATGGCCCAGACCATCGCCGAGATCAAGGGCCTCACCCGGGAGGAAGTGGAGACCATCACCACCGAGAACGGCAAGCGGCTGTTCGGCATTGAGGACTGAGCCTATGAACCCCAACAACATCGTCACCTATGACTACTTCGGCAGTCTCTACATCAACATGACCAACCGGTGCGACTGCCGGTGCGTCTTCTGTATCCGGGACCAGGAGGGCTCCGGTCTCGGGGGTCTCTGGCTGGACGGGGAACCCACCCGCCAGGAGGTCCTGGACTCCATCCTGAACATGGACCCTACCGCCTATCCCGAGATCGTCTTCTGCGGCTACGGGGAGCCCACCTGCCGGCTGGACGATATGCTCTGGCTCTGCGACCGGCTCCATGAGACCCTGGGGGACACCTGTCCCCCCATCCGCCTGAACACCAACGGCCACGGGTCCCTGATCAACGGTCGGGACGTGACCCCCGAGCTGGCCGGCCGGCTGGATGCCGTCTCCGTGTCCCTCAACGGCTCCAACCCGGAGGAGTACCTGCGGCTCACCTGCCCCGGCTCCGGGGAGAAGGCCTGGCAGGCCATGCTGGACTTCGTCCGGGATGCGGGGAAGTACGTCCCCAAGGTCATGGTATCCATCGTGGACTACGACAAGAGCCAGGCCGAGATCGAAGCCTGCCGCCAGCTGGCGGAGAGTTTGGGGGCTATTTTCCGGGTTCGGCCTTTTGCGTAAGGATCTCCACAACGCCCCCTCATCCGCCCACTGCGTGGGCACCTTCTCCCCAGGGAGAAGGCTTCCCTATGACCAACGACAAGGCTTCCCCCTGGGGGGAAGCTGGCACCAAAGGTGACTGATGAGGGGTTCCTGCACAATACAGCAAAAACAGCCCGTGGCTTCTGCCGCGGGCTGTTTGCATGTTCAGTCGAAAATATCCGCCAGGTCCAGACCTGCGCTCACCCCGTCCCCGGCCTCGTTGGCACAGTCGATGGCCAGGACCACCGCCAGAGCCTGGAGCTCCAGGGAGGGGTCGGGGATGTCCACGCAGTAGCTGTCCCCCCAGGTCATCCACTCCCGGCAGATGGAGAAGATCTGCCGGTCAGCCTGGGTGACGGTGAAATCCAGGGCCATGAAGTTGCCGGTGATCTCCCAGTGGGGACCCTCCAGGACGTACTTGGGCCGGAGGAAGGAGATCTTCTTCACCAGCTGGCCCAGCTCCCGGCCCCGGACATAGATGGTATACCGGGGCAGCAGGCTCACCACCTTCTGGCGGATGGTGATGACCTCCTCCCCGAAGCGGTCGTACACGTGGAGCTTCTTGCCCAGAGAGATCAGCTCGCCCTGGGCGGTGTAGCGGTCCTCGCCGTACTCGTCCTTGATGGTGAACTTGTCGGTCCAGGAAAAGACCTTTTCTTTGATGTAGAGTTTCATGGTAGACCCTCCTTTGGGTGCATGCGGAACTTTGGGCCGATGTGGGCATCGGCCCCTACATTATGATTTCTGTTCTGCGGC